>NZ_MVKA01000028.1:0-90937 GCF_002042905.1 Geobacillus sp. LEMMY01 | reverse complement strand
AAAACACTTGGGAACAATTCCAGCACCGATAGCGCTTTACCTTTACGAACAAGTACACCGGTTGATGGAAAATCGCCAAATCCCGTACTTTTCTTGTCCGTCTGTCGTGGACAGAGGAAGTGGCAAACCCACAATGAGGGCAACGTTCCTGTGTCTCTGTTTTCTCTACATGAATCGCATAACCATAGGAAAGAAGTTCTTGTTTAATCACTTTAAATTCTGGCAATCCTAGTGGTATCGAAAGCACTTACGAGACCTCCTTAATGTTGATTTCACCGCTAACATTATTGCCAGGATCTCGTCAGTGCTTTCTCTTTTTTGTCACTAAATCACAAAATTTGGTGATGAACCAAAATAAAATTAACTCCTTTTGCTTATTATCGATTCATGCTTGCTGTTTTTTATAAAAAAGATTAGGAGTACTCTTACAAGTTTGAAGAGTACTCCATCTAAGAGTCAGTACAGGGACTTTTAAAACTTCAACGTTATTAAGATATTACAGGTTTGGCGTTGGAGTCGGTTCGGCATACCCATTTTTATATGCTTCATCAATTTTTTTTCGAATCTCTTTTATTGATTTTCCTGCTTTATAATCTTGAATGGAAGTGGCCGCAATTTCTAGGCAAACTCCACATTTTGTAGCATGATCGTCCCACACAATTGCTCCGTCTTTATGATTTTTATATACAAAGCAGTCATAATTATTTTTATGACCAGAAGATTTACCGCAGCCGCAATAACACGGAATATTTTCAAGCAATTCTCTGTTTTTCGCTGCGCTAGCGTATAAGTTTTTCATTTCCTTCGGTTTATCGTTCAAGAAACTTGGTAGAACCTCGACACTTTTTGTTTCTTCTACAATATCTCTGCTTTCTGTTTGTTGATGTTCTTTTTTGTTGTTTTCTGATTCTTGTAGCGAATTAGAGCAACCCACAATTAAGAGCGCACTTAATAATGTAATAGGGAAAAATTTTTTGTAATTTACCATTTTACATCCTCCTGACACTAGATTAATAAATGAACATATATTCATAAAAGACACACCTTTATTATACAAGTTTTCTTAAAACAGTGAAATGCTTTTTAGTTTGAAACAACACAATACATAGTTGGTTAAACGGAATATGAGATATTAGATAGACGGAAGAAATGAAAATATTAATGTAAAAAATCGATCTAATTTTTCCGTTATAGCCTCGAATCACTTTATTACGGGAAAACGGAAAGAAAAGGATGTTTTTATGTTGATAAGACATGTTTTGTTACATCCATGCATAGAGATAGATAAAAATGAATTATGGACAAAAGGAAGGGTGACATCATGGGGGAAAGAGCAATATTAATGGTTCCCATCATTACTATTTTTATGTTTTTAGGAATTACCTTGGGGGGGATTTTCAGCTTTTTATTCCGTTTTATTTTAGGAATGAAGATAGAGCGGATTTTCGTTTTCTGCGGCGGTCTGTTGCTCGGATTAATTCTATTCGAATTGCTTCCAGAAAGTTTTACTCAGAACAGCTGGATGGGAATTGTCTTAGGGGTATTTGTAAATTATCACTTTATTTCCGCACAAAAAAGACTCTTTTTTGCACATTCCTTCGGAATATCCCTCTCCCCCTTTCCGAAAGAATGTGCTAAATTTTTTGTGAATTATTTCGGAATGGGACATGGGTGATTTCCAGAGGGGGGGCGAGGACGTGATTCGGTTTCATGACTTTCAGGTCGATGTCCAGACATATGCCCAGCGGGGAAAACAAAACGACTTTCCCCTTCTTAAGCGGTGCCCTCATTGCCAGGCAAAACGACCTCTTTATCGCCATGGGTACTACGAACGAAATGCCGTGACGTCGCATCAGTCTTATCGCATTTGGATCGCTCGGTATCGCTGCCCGGAGTGCAGGAGGACGGTGGCCGTGTTGCCTTCATTTCTTCTCCCTTATTTTCAGTATACGTTGCCCACCATATGGAGAGTGGTGAAAGAACGGTTGGGCCTGACTCCGAAACGGGGGATGGAGGAGGCTCCACTCCTTCCTACGGATGAAGGGGTTTTATTTTATGTCCGACGTTTATTCCGAAATTTGAACCACCTTCATTGGTTTTTTGCGGAGCGCTGGAGAAAAATTGGTCCTGCCATCGCCCAAGCGAGAGAACGAGCCCTATGGTGGATCCAGACGATGGAGGAGATCGGCCTCTTTTTCGTCATCCAAGAGATATGGGAGCACCGATCGACGCATCTTTTTGCACGTACATTCAGTTCCTGATTTTACTTATATCCCCTTATATGGAATCATTTATAGATTCCACAAACCTTTCCTCTCGACGGTCGGGGGAATGATCCGATAGGATAGAGACAGGATGGACCGATAAGGTCCTAGAATGGGATGAACGAAGGAGGAGATCGAAATGAATGAGTCGATGAGACAGGAGATCGCTTTATTTCGGTATGGATTGATCGCTCCATTGGTGAATGGACAAGTCGATCCAAAAACGTACTTGAAGGAAGTAGCGGAACGGATCCATCAAGTTCCCCACCATGGAGAGAAACGCATCGCCGCCAAAACGATCCTCGACTGGTGCACGCAGTACAAAAAAGGGGGCTTTGAGGCGCTGAAGCCGAAACGACGGTCGGACCGTGGCCATTCCCGGAGGCTGTCACCTGAAGAAGAGGATCACATTTTAGCCCTGAGAAAAAAACACCCCCACATGCCCGTGACGGTGTTTTACCAACACCTTATCGAGCAGGGGGAAATCCAATCCATCTCTTATTTCACTATATACCGACTTTTAAAAAAATACAACCTCGTGGGGAAAGAAATTTTACCGATTCCTGAACGAAAACGATTCGCGTACGATCAGGTCAATGAGCTCTGGCAAGGTGATTTGTCCCATGGCCCGTTGATTCGCGTGAATGGCAAAACGCAAAAAACGTTTTTGATTGCCTATATCGATGACTGCTCGCGGGTCGTGCCGTACGCTCAGTTTTTCTCTTCCGAGAAATTTGACGGGTTGCGGATCGTAACCAAGGAAGCGCTGCTTCGATACGGAAAGCCGAAGCGAATTTACTCGGATAACGGCAAGATTTATCGGGCGGAACCCTTGCAGTACGCCTGCGCGGAGTTAGGGATCACCTTGATCCATACCCAGCCGTACGATCCGCAAAGCAAAGGGAAAATCGAACGATTTTTCCGCACCGTACAGACGCGGTTTTACCCGTTGCTCGAAATGAATTCACCGAAGTCGCTCGAAGAGCTAAACGAGCGATTTTGGAAGTGGTTGGAGGAAGATTACCATCGAAAACCGCATGCCTCGTTGAACGGGAAGACGCCACATGAAGTGTTTCAATCGCAAGTCCATTTGGTGTCGTTCGTCGAGGATTCGGATTGGCTCGACTCGATCTTTTTGAAACGCGAATACCGTAAAGTGAAGGCCGATGGTACGGTCACGTTGAACAAGCAGCTGTATGAAGTTCCGCCCCGGTTCATCGGACAATCGATCGAACTCCGTTATGATGAACAAGGCGTGTATGTGTACGAAGACGGTCAACGGGTCGCCGAAGCGGTCCTTGTTCGCTTCGAGGACAATGCCTATGTGAAACGCCATCGGTCACCGTTTGCGACGGTTCCGGTAGAGGGAGGCGAAAACGATGTATAAAACGTTTTATTCCCTTTCCCGAGAGCCGTTTTCGAAGGAGACGAATCCACCAGAGGCTTATCAAGGGGCCTCGTATCAAGAGGCCCTCGCCGCTTTGGACTACGTGAAACGAACAAGAGGGATCGGGCTATTGATCGGTGAACCAGGGGCCGGCAAGACATTCGCCCTTCGGGCGTTTAAGGAATCCCTGAATCCGTCACTGTATCACGTCGTTTATTTTCCATTGTCAACGGGAAGCGTGATGGACTTTTATCGCGGCCTTGCCTTCGGGCTCGGGGAAGAGCCGAAATACCGCAAGGTCGACTTGTTTTATCAAATCCAACAAGGGATCGAGCGCTTGTATCATGAACAACGGGTAACGTCAGTGTTCATCCTCGATGAAATGCATTTAGCGAAGGATGCCTTTCTGCAGGATATCGCGATCCTGTTCAACTTTCACATGGACTCAACAAATCCGTTTGTCTTGATTTTGGCGGGGCTGCCCCATTTACAGGCAAAACTACGGTTGAATCAACACCGTCCGCTTCACCAACGAATCATCATGCGATACCAGATGGGGCCTCTTGATAAGGAAGAAGTGGTAGGATATATCGAACACCGCCTGAAACAGGCGGGGGCGAAACACCCGATTTTTACCCCAGCTGCCTTAGAAGCGATCGCCCTGCAGTCGCAGGGGTGGCCGCGGATCATCAACAACCTCGCCACCACTTGCCTGTTATACGGCGCTCAATTAAAAAAACATATGATTGACGAAGACATTGTGCGTATGGCAGCCGAAGAAATGGGGTACTGACACAGCAGGGGCTGATCGGCCCCTGTTATGTTTCATCCCGATCCATCCTCATTCTAGTTAATCATCCGAAATAATGTGCAAATGTTCGGAAATAATCTGCAAAACCTGGAATAATTCGCAAAGATTTTGCACATTATTTCCGAATCCGTCCGAAATAATTTGAAAAAGGGATTCTGAAATAATGTGCTAATTTACAACAAGGTAGCAAACGTATGCCGCAAATGATGGAGTGAGAACCGTTGAGGTGGCAKACCAGCTTTTTGTAAGATTTCCTTAAATATCTTATGTAAACCACGCGGATTCAGTTTTTTGCCGTTTTTATTTAAAAATACCGGTTGGGAAGGATGGAGCTGATATTCCTCTAAACTTTCCATATAGCTTTTTATTAAAGGGACAACCATAGGATGAAGGGGGAGTAAGCGCTCTTTTTTTCCTTTCCCATAAATACGTATCGTGTTGTTAGATAAATCAATTTGTTCCCAAGTTAGTTCAACAATTTCAGATCTTCGCATACCCGTAGTGGCTAATAGTTTAAATAGAAGATGGTTTCGCATCGCCATTCGGCTATTATCTTGCTCCAAAAAATGAAACAACTTTCGTAGTTCAGACAAAGACATATAAGTCGGTAATTTACTATCCGTTTTAGGAGTATCAATTCCGATCATAAAATCGCTGTCGATTAGATTTTCTTTGACACAGTATTTACTGAACGATTTTAAGCAAGAAATTCTCCGATAGATCGTTCTAGGCTTGACATTTTCTTTTGTAATCTGATGCTGGATGAAGCGACGAACATGCGTTTTTGTAATGTCATTAAGTTGTACAGAATAACCATGTTGAATTAAGAAGTTCTCGAAACATCTCAAATCATAAGCATAACCATCAACGGTGTTAAGTGAATAGTTTTTTTCAATTTGCAAGTACAAAAGAAATTCATCAATGGTTTGTCTAAACAACATGAAAAAACACCTCCAGCTGATAATCAACGACCGATAATAAATCGGTAAAAAACAATGATAATTCGTTTAAAAAATGATAATTCGTAGACACAAAAAATTATGAGGAACTTAGGTTAACAAGTTCCGGATAATTGATTTTATGGGCACTTGAGGGAAGAAACCCTCCATTTGTGCAGAAATTAGCTAGTCGACATAATATAAATTATAAGAAGTTATGAAAGAGTCTGTTTCGATAACAAGTAATCTCATAATAGTGAGACAAAACAAAAAAACGCCCATCGACACGCCCACCTAAAATAAAATAAAAACGCGCAGCCTCTTGATTCTCATTCAAGAAGCTGCACGTTACCCACTGCGCGTCGGCAGCTGCAGGGACCGCATGATCTCATCCTTTCTCCTTTCGTTTAGGCAATATCCGTTTGACGATAGCGGACGCCTTTATACCGAACGCGAACTGGCACGCCTTTTTCTTGCTTATGTTTCACCAGAAGCCGTTGGGCTTTTGAAAAGGCTTCCATCATCCCAGATGCCGGAATGGCCTCTTCCCACACAATCGTTTTCCCTTGGACTGTGTAGAAGGAAAAGACATACTGTTTCATCGTCTTCACCTCCCTATGTACTTATTATAATCAAAGACTGTTTTTCCTAAACACAAAAACTGTTACAATTATGTTAACATTTTCTTTGCCGCATTGTCGCAAAAAAGCGGCTTCCGGAATGCTCCGGCAACCGCGAGTTAGCGCTGTTGTCCGTTCCACTTCCAAATAAGAAAACCGGCATTATGATTCAATGCCGGTTTGTTGCTTGTATTGTTTGACGGCCGCTGGATAGTCGGCTTGAATGGCATCTTTGTCTCGTCCGAGCCGAACGCTTAAAAAGTCGAGCACGGCTGCATCATGGGCAAGGCCAGCGGCAAACTGCCGCTTCAGCCAGCGTTCGCCGGCGATTTCCTCTGGGAACGTATGGGTCTCTCCCCCATCGGCATACACGTTCCAACCTTGAGCGGTTTTACGACTCAGCCACCATTGGCCATGGTGATTTGTCCAAAACACTCCTTCGGCCTCGTCTTTTTTGTTCAATTGGTTTTGTTCCGCATCACCGTATACCGGCAGAAGCGGGAACGTCTCGACGACAAACAGCGGAAATGTTGTATCATCGATCAAACAGCCGGACGCCTTGGGATGGCCGCCGCCACCGAATTGCAGGGCAAACTCAGCGACGTTGACGTCATCATGAATGGTGCGAAAGCCAATATGTTTCGTCCCCATGTTGACTAAAGCGATCAAGTCAAGATGAGGATAACGCTTGGATAACGCATTGCCCAATTCCGACAAATGGCGCTCGGCAAAGACGACGCCGATGCAATAGTCACCAAGCCAGCGCTGAACAAGCTGTTTTTGCTTTTGCCGAATGTAGCGCTGAATTTTCTTTTCTTCCATATCGAGAAGCAGCTCTTCCGTCTCTGTCAAGGCGAACGGTTCGCCGGAAGCGAGCCGCTCGCTCATCGTCTCCCAAAAGCCGTCAAGCCCGAAAATCGTCAACAAATCATTCAGCCGCTTCGCTTGCAAATTCCCATTCTCTTCCCATTCCCACGTGTCGTATTGGCGGACGAGCTCGACGAACCCATCTAGCGTTTCATTAGGTGCAAGTTTTCCCTCGCGGACGAGATAGTCGTAAAAGAGCGAGGTGGCGCACGTCTTTTTGCCATCATCCCTCACCGGCACCACCTGTCCCCACGGGTAGTCATTGAAATGAAGCGCCGTCACGTGGTGGTCGATCACTTGCACATGGCCGCCACGCGCCGCCCGTTCGGCGAGTTGCTGTTCCACTTCCTTGCCGACGGCCAAGTCGGTAATAAACAACATGGCGCCGTTGGCCTCGTCGCTTTGCAAGAATTGGACGACCCGTTCATCCAAATTGCGATAGGAACAAAACGAAATGTTCACCTCGGCAAACGCCAGCTTCGCGAGCAATCCGCAGCCGATGCCGTCTAGATCGCTGTCAGTGAATAATTTGATCATTGGGTCCCACCTTTTTGTCACAAACTTTTTTGCAACCACGTTTTCAAGAGCGGCAGCAGCCGATCCGGCAACTCACTCACATGCGGAACAAAGACGCGGAAGCGACCATAGATGTTTTCAATCGTCCGCCGCGTCTGTTCATCGTCGGCCCCGTGGCCTAAAAAGAGATTGACGACCTCAATGCCGCGTCGGCGCGCTTCAGCGACTGCTTCGTGCGTATCGATGATGCCGTTTTGTTCATATCCGTACGCGGCGGGTTCGCCGTCAGAGAAGACGAGCAGCACTTTTTGTGCTTCCGGGCGCTTGAGGAGTTGTTCGGTCATCCAGCGAATAGCCAATCCATCGCGATTATCTTCGTGCGGCTCGAGCTGCAGGATCGCCGGACCGCTCGACGGCTCAAGCGAGCGATGGAATGAGACCGCCAGCTGCAAATAGTTCGGCTGACGCGAAGCGGTTGCTTCGTTCGCATCTTCCCAAAATCCGACAATTTGGTGCGGCACGCGCAACGTTTTCAGCACCTCATGGCAAAGAACGAGCCCGGTTTTCGTCTCTTCCATTTTGTCATGCATCGAAGCCGAGCAATCGACAAGCAGGCCGAAGACCGCATCAAACCGCCGCGTCCGCTCGCCTTTTTTGTAAAACAAGCGCGGCCGCTCATCAGTGAAAAACGACACCAATTGTTTGCGCAGCCGACCGACGGGCAAGTTCGTGCGCCAAGCGGAGCGCTTGTGTTCAAGCCATTGTTCCATGATGCGCACAAGCCGTTTTCGGTACGGCGCCACCGCCGCCTGTTTGGCGCGGTATTGCTCAAGATGCGCGAGGTTTGGCGACGAAGGAAGAAGCACAAGATCGGCTTGGCGGTTGGCCTCGCCATACGGCGCACTGTTTCCAGCCGGCGGCTGTTCGCTGAAGGATGCTTGCGCTTCCAGGCCATACTCGTTTCGCGCCGTCGGCCGAGACGTTCCTTTCACGACGGCCAGCGCCTGATCGCCGTCTTCACCCGGCCTCGCCTCATCGCTGATGATCTCGGTGCGGCTGCCTCGTTCGAGCTCAAAGCGGAGAAAGCTTCCACCCGCCCGGCTCGTTTCCCGATGCCACGTTGGCAGCACTTGCCGCTTGGCCTCTCCATCCGCCTCTTGAAGGGCATCGCGGTTTTCCAATGGGTTGGTCCGTTTGAGATCTTGAAGCGTCATCGTTTTCTCGTCCGCATCATCCTCAACGATTGGCAGCGATGTATAGGCATTGACCATATCATGAGGCAGCACGTCCTCCATCAGTTCCACAACGGCGAACGCCCAGTCCGCCACCTCGGCTGTCGAGGAAGCATCAAAAAATTGCGGCCATAACGTTTCAAGGCGCGCCTGCACCGCTTCATCCGCCATCGGAGCCAGCGGCGCATCATCAAGCGGCGAATCGGCCGTGAGCCGCAAATACATCCCCGCCAAAAACTGATCAGCCCAAGCGCCGCGCGTTCGATTCGCTTGCCATTGCTGAGTGAAGTAGCGGCGGTACATGCGGCGGCGCATGCGGAACCATCGCTTCATCCCGGGACGTTCCCGCTCGCAGACGGCTTCCAAGCGAAGATCTTCAGCGAATGTAAACAGCTGTTTGGAAAGCTTGGAGAGCGGTCGGGATTCCACCGCATGTCGGAAGGCGCGGACCGCCAATGGATCGGTATGCCGCCGCGTGCCGATGATGCGCAAGCCGACGTCGCTTTTCATTGCCGTTTCCCGCTCCAATGGTGGATACCCATCCCAAAAATGGCTGACGTAAACGACCGGCTTGACAGAATGCACGCCGGAATGGGCGGCGAACTGGATGGCAACGTCGCGGCGGCGCATGAGCGTTTGGGCGAGGTCAGAAAGCTGCATGACCAAACTCGAGTCGACCGTTCGGTCATTGAACATCATAAACCGCTCCATGCGCCGCCTCCTATTCGTCAAACCACGTTTCAGCGATGTTGCGCACTGCGGCCCGTTCCCGTTCATCGTCGAGCTTATCGACGATGCTTCGTTCAATGGCCCGCAATGGCGGCATGTACGCCGCCAAATCGCACGCATCCAACAAAGCGCGCACCGAAGCCGCTTCCTCGGCGATTTGTCCGTTTCGCACCTGCACAAGCAGATCAGCCGACAAGGCGACGAAACGATCGATCAACGTTTCATCCGTTAATGTAGTTTGCGCCAACAATACCGATTTTAATGTTTCTCCTTGCACATACGGCACATTGATGACGACAAACCGGTTTTTGAGCGCCTCATTGAGCGGTACGGTGCCAATATAGCCTTCATTGATCGCGGCGATGACGCCAAATGTTGGTTTCGCCTGCACGACATCGCCGGTGAGCGGATTCGTGAGCCGCCGCCGGTAGTCAAGGACGCTGTTTAAAATCGGCAGCGTCTCTGGTTTCGCCATATTAATTTCGTCAATGTATAGCAAATGCCCTTTTGTCATCGCCTGGATGACTGGTCCGGGCACGTACTCGATCACCGCCTGGCTGTTTTTGTGCACGATCGTCTTAAAACCGAGCAATGCTTCGGCGTCCAAGTCCACGGAACAGTTGATGCTGTGCATCGGTTGACCAAACAAAGCGGACAACGTTTCAGCAAGCCGCGTTTTTCCTGATCCGGTCGGGCCTTTTAAGAGCACGTTTTTCCCAAGCGCGAGCGCAATGGCGGCATCGTGCACGATCGCCTCATCTGCCGCCTTGTACCCGCCCGCTCCAATCAACGCGCGATCCGGATCGCGGCGGAACAGTTCTTTTCGCTTTTCCATTTCTTTCGTGACCGTCAACGGCCATGTTCCCATCTTCTGACTTCCTCTCTGTGGCGATCTTCCCCTCTCATTCTACTAGATCGCCCGGCGGGACGCAAAACAAAAGAACTAAACCATAAATATATTATGTAAATATAACAAAGAAAAAACGAGGCGCTCTCAACCGAAGTTGTCCTCAATCGCCTTGCGAATGAGCGCCGCGCACCGATCAAGCTCCGCCTTGAGCTGGCGTTTGTACAGCTTCGCCTTTTCCCGCCCGCCCTCGGCGAACCGATAGTAGACGACTTCTTGGTACTTCATTCCCTCTTTTTTCTGTTTCACTTGTTTTAAAATGCCGTCTTCGATCAAATCGTGCAGCGCCTTATACACTTCGGAGTGGTTCGGCCGGTAGCCGAACGGCTTGAACTCTTGGCGCAATACATCAAGCAGCTTCAGCCCGTAGAGCCGCTCCTGTTCGGTGAGCGTAATCAAATACAATTTTAAAAACGCACGTTGTTTTAACAGAAAACCGCTGGGCGTCCGTTTTTCTCCCATAGGCTTTTTCCCTCCTTCCCTACGGATGAAATTTCGCTCTTTGGGCGGCGAAATCCTGCTTGTCTTCATTATACCATGCGGGAAAGGAAAAATCCTCTCCCGCTTGGTTTCAATAAAACACGATCGTTTTGTTTCCGTGGATGATGACCCGGTCTTCCAAATGCCACCGAAGCGCCCGGGCGAGCACCGTTTTTTCAATCAGTCGGCCGATCCGCTTTAAGTCGTCCGGATGGTGGCGGTGGTCCACGCGGGCGACGTCCTGCTCAATGATCGGCCCTTCATCCAAATCGTCGGTGACGTAGTGCGATGTGGCGCCGATCAATTTGACGCCGCGCTCATACGCCCGCTCATACGGACGCGCGCCAATAAAGGCGGGCAAAAATGAGTGGTGGATATTGATGATCCGTCCCGGGAATTCAGCGACAAACGCCGGCGACAAAATTTGCATGTAGCGGGCAAGCACGATGGTGTCGATCTGATAGTCACGAAGCAGACGGATTTGTTCGGCTTCGGCGTCCGCTTTCGTTTCTTTCGTCACCGGAATATGCACATACGGGATGCCAAATGACTCGACCGTCTCGCGCAAGTCGGGGTGGTTGCTGATGACAAGGGTGATGTCGGCGATCAGCTCTCCCGCCTGCCATTGCCAAAGAAGTTCAAGCAGACAATGCTCGGCTTTGGAGACAAAAATCGCGATTCGCCGAATGTCGTTGTGCAGCCGAAGCTGCCAACGCATCTCAAATTCAGCAGCGATCGGGGCAAATGCCGCTTCGATCTCTTCTTTTCGCTCGGCGATGTTCGGGCAGTCGAACTCCAAGCGGAGAAAAAACGTCCCTCCCTCAGGATCGGTCGAGTATTGGCTCGATTCGACGATATTCGCCCCTTGTTCGTACAGAAACGACGTCACCGCCGCGACGATGCCCGGGCGATCTGGGCAGGAAATAAGGATTCGAGCGCGCTGCTCGTAACCTTGCAAAAATGATTGCCAGCGATGTTGGCGAAATGTCGTCATGCGTTGTCTCTCCCTTTTCTTGCTTTTCTTGCAATTCATCATACAAAAAATTAATGAACTTGCCAACAGGGAAGATAACAAAAGGCATCTCCCTTGTTTATGGAAGATGCCTAGAGGCGAAAAGCTTCTCTCAGTCTTTCGTCAAATCGCCGGCCGGACCGAAAAATTCGTAATGGATGTGCTCCTCTGGCACACCCCATTGTTGGAGGGCGCGATAGACGGTTTTCATAAACGGCACCGGGCCGCAGAAGTGAAAGTCTGCGTCTTTCGTAGGGATCACGGATTGCATCCATGCAAGGTCAATCCGCCCTTCTTTGCCAAAATGAGGATGGCGGCGGTCCTCGTCGGACGGCGACTCATAACAAATATGATAAGAAAATGACGGGCGTTCCGCTAACATCCGAAGCTCCTCGTCAAACGCGTGCACGCGGCTGTTGATGGCGGCATGGATGAACGTGGCCGGACGGTTCGGCTGTTGGATGGCCAACGTGTGTGCCATGCTTAACAGCGGTGTGATGCCGACGCCGCCGCTGATGAACACAACCGGCGTCGTTTTGGATAAATCAAGCGTAAACTCACCAGCTGGAGCGCTTAATTCAAGCACATCGCCCTCTTGGACATGATCATGCAAATAGTTGGAAACAATGCCGGCCGGCTTGTCCGCTGTAGCTGCTTCCCGTTTGACGCTGATGCGGTAATACCCTTTTCCAGGAGCATCCGATAAGCTGTATTGACGAATATGCGTATACGTCTCGCCCGGAATCGACAGTTTAACGCTCACGTATTGACCCGGCAAATAATCACTGATGGCCTTGCCGTCTTCCGGCTTCAAATAGAACGAAGTGATGACATCGCTTTCTTTCACCTTTTTCGCGATGACAAAGCGGCGGAAATCACGCCAGCCTCCGTGTTTGGCCGCTGCCTCATCGTAGAGCTCTTTTTCCACTTGAATGAAAACGGACGCAATGGCTTCATATGCTTCCGCCCAAGCCGTGATCACTTCGTCGGTGGCGGCGTCGCCGAGCACGTCTTTGATCGCCAGCAACAAATGCTTTCCGACGATCGGGTATTGTTCTGGTTTGATTCCTAAGCTGCGGTGTTTATGGCCGATTTGCCGCACAACCGGCAAAATAGCATCAAGCTGGTCGATATAGCGCGCTGCCGCATACACGGCTGCGGCCAAGGCACGTTGCTGCCTCCCTTGCTTTTGGTTGGCGTGGTTGAAAATATTGAGCAGCTCCGGATGGTTGGAAAACATGAGTTCATAAAACCGCTTTGTAATTTGTTCGCCATGTGTTTCCAGGACAGGCACCGTTGATTTCACGATTTCAATCGTTTTTGGATGCAATTTCGTTGTCGTTGTCATGATTTCATCCCCTTGTAAAACATGTATTTTTAATACATCTTTTATTCAACCATAAGCACTGTAAAAAAACAATATTTCAAATACATCTTTAATAAATTGTTCACAATTCTCCGTTCGAATCAGGTGTGGTACAATGGGATCAAGAATGTCCTTAAAGGTTGTGAATCACGATGCAGTTGACGAACTATACGGAATACGCCTTGCGCGTTCTCTTGTTTTTAGGCGCGCTTGATGAAGAAGAAAAAACAAACATCAAAGACATTGCCGCTGCCTTTTCCATTTCAGAGCATCATTTAAGCAAAATCGTCCATGAGCTTGGCAAACTCGGCTACATTGAAACGATCCGTGGGCGCAATGGTGGAATCCGCCTTGCGAAACGCCCCGAGGAGATTGCCATCGGCGCGGTTGTTCGCGAAACGGAGGAAAACTTGTCGCTTGTCGAGTGTTTTGCCGCTCACGGCAATGAGTGCGTCTTAACGCCGGTATGTCGGCTCCGCTTCGCACTTCACGAGGCGTTAGAAGCGTTTTTGCGGGTGTTGGATGCGTATACGCTCGCCGATTTGCTTGAAGACCGAGCGTCACTTCGTTCTTTATTGAAAGAGAGGCGCGGTTGAGAAAAAACTCTCTGGCTATAAGCTGGAGAGTTTTTTGGCGTTTGGCAGGCACACGATCACTAAGCATCGCTCTACGGAAGGAAGACGCGGGATGATGCGAAACCGATGGGCGGCCTTTGCGCGGGATGTGGCGCAAGAACGATAATCAGTTGGAAAAACGAAACCAGTCGTCAAACATGGGCGCGGGATGAATACGTCCGGCACCGGCCGATCACATCCCCTTTGTTTGCCACAAGACGAAGAATATATTAAGATTAGAAAGGTGTGAAAACATCTGTATGACTAAAGGAGGTTACAATGAAACACGAAGGAAACGCTTTGCCACCTTACTTGCATATGGACAATGGAGAGCTCTGGCTCACCGAAGATGATCGCGACAACTTAAAAATCAGCTATCGAATCAAAGAGGTGATTTTTGCCGAGCCGTCCGAGTACCAGCATGTGATGATTTTGGATTCGTACGATTTCGGCCGCATGCTCGTACTCGATGGCGTCGTGCAAACGACCTCGATTGACGGCCATATTTATAACGAAATGATTTCGCACGTGCCGCTGCAGTTTCATCCGGAAGCGAAGCGGGTGCTCATCATCGGCGGCGGCGACTGCGGCGCAGCTCGTGAGACGGCGAAATACGCTCATCTTGAAGCCATCGACATGGTGGAAATCGACGAAAAAGTCGTCCGGGCGTGCAAAGAGCATTTGCCAGCCGTCTCCGGCAACTTATCGGATCCGCGCGTGCGGTTTGTTTATGATGATGGCGTCGTGTTTGTGCAAGAGAAAGAAAACGTCTACGACGTCATTATGATCGACTCGTCCGACCCAGTCGGCCCAGCGGAAGCCTTGTTTTCACCGGAGTTTTACGCCAACGTCCATCGCGCGTTGAAAGCAGACGGGCTGATGGTCTGCCAAAGCCAGTCGCCGATTTTCCACTTGGATATTTTGAAGCGGACGTACCGCAATATTCGCGAACTGTTCCCGCATGTGCTTGTGTACACCGCCGTGGTGCCGACGTATCCAGGCGGACTGTGGAGCTTTACGATCGGCTCGAAACGGCCGCTCGATTTTCCGGTGCAGACTACCATTCCAAATGACACGAAATATGTGAACGATGGGATCTTTCGCCAATGTTTCGCTTTGCCGGCATTTTTGCGTTCGGCGCTTGAGGTGGAATAACCGCTTGGCATCAAAAAAGGGGCTGACCCAAAAGTCCGCCAAAAAGCGGACTTTTGGAGTCAGCCCTCTTTGGTTTTTGTATATTTTACCAAACGGAAGAAAATTCCGACTCTGTTCACCCCCCTGATTTACGCCACCAAGGACAATTGCTTGTCCCTAGCGGCTTTTTTGAGAAGATTGTGGGCAGCACAAATCAGCCCCCATTCGATGGAAACTTTTTGGAGGCCTCGCAGGACAAAGCGACGAAACCCGCGATTTTGTTTGATTTGCCCAAACACACTCTCAATGTCGGTTTTGCGTTGGCGGTATCGGGCTTGCCCTTCTTCACTCTCCAGCCGTTCGCGGGCTTTCTGTTTTTGTTCATGGGTGTAAGCGTAAAGGAGAATTTTGGTCATCATTTTCGGATGATAGGCGGAGGTGCCCCCTCCTTTGTAGTAAGGGAGAAACGTCTCCATGGGGATGCGTTCAACCATCTCATGAACCACGTGGGCCATGTTATCCCGCGGAATGAGATCGGCGATGTTGCTTGGCAAAGAGAGGTTGTCCATGGTATACTCTTTAAAGGAAATATGATCATGTTTCATAAAAGAATCGCCCTTCTTTCGGTGGTAGTGGTTTCGGTGACTCTATTCTACCAGAAAAAAGGGCGATTCTTCTATATTTGGGGCAAAAAAGTGGGGGCTGATCCCAAAACGCATTCGCGTTTTGGGTCAGCCCCTTTTTCGTGTTGCTTGAATCCGTTCTGTTTTATGGAGCAGGTGGGTTGTGAGACAATGCCCGCTTAGCAAGCCATTGAAGCGTCAAGTCGTCAGCAGGTGGGTTGTGCAATCCAGCGCGGACGTCACGGTAATGCCGCTGGAGCGGGTTGTCAGCAAACAAGCTTTGTCCGCCGACAATGCGCATCGCCCAATCGACGACTTCAAGCGCGGTATTGGTGGCGACCAATTTGGCTGTTGCCAACTCCTCTTTCATCGCCATCCGTTTTTCCGGATAGCGATCCCATAAGTCGGCGACCACGTACAGGAAATGGCGCGCATGGGTGAGGCGCCATTCCATTTCAGCGATTTTCCGCTGCACTTCGGGTGTTAGGGCGATTGGGTGAGGCAGGGTATTAGGCTGGTACGTCTGCGCAAAGCGAAGCGCCTCATTGCGCGCCGCAATGGCGATGCCTAAGTAACAAGCCGGCACGTGCAACAGCCATCCTTGCGCCGGAGCGGCTTCGTTCGCTTCTCCAAGCGTCTCTACGAGCGCCTCTTGGTCGACTTCGACTTCTTCAAGAACAAGATCATCGCTGCGCGTCGCCCGCATGCCAAGCGTGTTCCACGTCGGCTCGATGCGGATGCCTGAAGCAGACATCGGCACGAGAAATTCACCGACCCGACCGTCTTCCATCGTGGCGGAAATCAATACGTAATCGAGCGCAGGGGCTAACGATGCAAATGTCTTTCGCCCCCGAAGCACCCAGCGGCCATGGCGAAAGACGGCCGTCGTTTCCGGTTTACCGCCGCGCGCCGGGCTGCCAGTTGTCCGTTCAGAGTGGGCGCTGTTGATGAGCGCGTGGCGGCAAACGACTTCTTTCGCCAAATGAGTGAGCACCGATTCCGGCCAGCGGCGAAGCAAAAATAAACGCATGAGAATGCTTGCATGCCAGCCGAACGCCAAGGCGGTTGCCCCAGAGCCTTGGGCGATCGTTTCTTGCACGAGCACGAGCTCATAAAGCGACGCCCCTTGGCCGCCGTATTCAGTCGGGACGGTCAAGGAAAGGAATCCAGCCTCTTTTAAATCGGCAAAATCGGCAAATGGAAACGTTGCCTGTTCGTCATCATGCGCTGCCCGTTGGACAAATCGTTCCGCAAGGCGACGCGCTTGGTTGTACAATTGTTGCTCCCGATCGGTCCGCACAAGCAAATGGTACAATTCGTTCATCGGTTCTCCCCTTCTTTTGGTCAAGATGCCTTTATTGTACCGAGTTCTGGCTAGGACTGAAAACAAAAACGCACCGAAACATGGCTGTCTCTGCTCTCAGCCAGCCGGTGAAGCGAATAGACGGGAGCTTAAAAGAGAAAGAAGTGCCGGATGTACCGATCATCGTTGCGGTGAACGAACTCATTTTTCGTCGCGTCGTATTCATATTCTTCCTGCCAGCGGCGGCCATAGCGGGCGATTTGGCTGATGGCGTGGATGATGGCATACACTTCCTCGTTCGTCATCATAGGATGGAGCGACAGACGCACCCATCCTGGTTTGGCGAGAGGATTGCCGTTTTTGACTTCTTGAAGCAACACAGCGGATTGTTCCTTGTCGATGCCAAGCAAATAGTGGCCGTATGGTCCGGCGCAGGAACAGCCGCCGCGCGCTTGAATGCCGAAGCGATCATTCAGCAGTTTGACAACAAGGTTGTAATGCAATCCATCTATGACAAATGAGATGATGCCAAGACGGTCGTCCCGATGTCCTTCAAGCACGCGGACGCCGGGAGTGCTTTTCAACGCCGGCAAAAGAAGGGAAACAAGTTCCTTTTCGCGGGCGCGCATCTGTTTTACGTTCATTTGCTCTTTCAGCTGGATGGCCAACGCTGCCTTGATGGTTTGCCAAAACGGCGGTGTTCCGCCATCTTCGCGTTCTTCAATGGCTTGGATGTATTCATAGTTCCCCCACGGGTCGGTCCAATACACCGTCCCGCCGCCGGGGTGATCCGGAGCGTGCTGATGATAAAGACGGCTGTTAAAGAGAAGCACGCCGGCGCTGCCTGGCCCGCCGAGAAACTTATGGGGGGAGAAATAAATGGCATCAAGCTGCTCCATTGGGTCGTCCGGATGCATATCGATGCGGACGTACGGAGCGGAAGCAGCAAAATCAACAAAGCAAAGGCCGCCATGCTCGTGCATGATTTTCGCCAGCTTATGATATGGGGTTTCCAACCCCGTGACGTTCGAGCAAGCAGTAAATGCACCGATTTTTTGCGGCCGATCTCGGTAGCGCTCCAGCAGCTCGCGCAAATGGTCAAGATCGACATCCCCGTTCTCTGTCGGCCGGACCGCCACGACTTCCGCGATGGTTTCCACCCATGGCAATAAATTCGAATGGTGCTCCATATGGGTGACAAAGACGACTGGCCGCTCCTCATCATGAAGGGACAAGCGGTGCTTCCACCGTTCCGGTACGCGCAAGCCAAGCAGACGCTGCAGCTTGTTGACGGCGCTTGTGGTCCCGGCGCCTTGCATGATCAAGACGTCGTTTTTCCCGGCATGAACGTGCTGTTTGATGATTTCTTTTGCATAGCGATAGGCAAGCGTCGTTTTCGTTCCGGTCACATTCGATTCCGTATGCGTGTTGCCGACAAATGGACCGAGCTCATGCGTCAGCTTCTCTTCAATCGGCCGGTACAGCCGCCCGCTTGCCGTCCAGTCGGCGTAAATAAGCCGCTGTTCACCAAACGGCGTAGAAAACGGATGAAAGCGGCCGATCGTTCCATCGCGAAACGGCTGAAAATACGTCTCAAGCTCCCCGCGGCATGTATACACCGCATTGCCGATCACAGCGTGAATGGCCATGTTTATTCCCCCTTTCCGCCATTTCGTCTATTTACAAAGTATGTCGCCTTCGGTGGTTCGGTCCAAAAAACGTGGGAAAGTTGAAAATGAAAAATCCGCCGTACAGGCGGATGATATTCCACTCCCTTTTTTACTCCCTTTTTTACTCCCTTTTTTTGCACGATAACGGCGAAATCGTTTCCCCCACGGACGGCACAAGGTATTCGGCAAGCATGGTCCGCAAGTCATCAGGCAACGGTTCGCTCGTTTGGGTTTGGAAATTGAAATGGACGACCGCTGCCTCTCCGATGGCGATCAGTCTTCCTGTTTCCTCTTCCATGATGCGATGAATGCATTGAAAGCTTTTATTGCCGATCCGGGAGACATTGGTTTCCACGCGCAATCGTCGTCCGAAGAATCCTTGGTTGATAAAATCGCACTTGGTGGAAGCTAAAATAAAATGCCAGTCGTCCGTTCGCCCGCCGTAACGCAATTCATCAAACAGGCGGGTGCGCGCTTCTTCTAAATAAATAAAATAGCTAATGTTGCTTAAATGTCCGAGCGCATCAGTTTCACAAAAGCGTGGGTTGACGGTAATGATGTGCGTCTTCATTTCTCCCTCTTCCTTTCTTGCCTTTTTTTTGCCCCTTTCGCCCACAATATTCGTTTGGGTGAGCATTGGGCGGGAGCAAGTTTGATTTGTAGCTACCAACTAGTCAGTATGTTGTTTTTATCATACTCCGATTGGTTTGGATATGCAATTGTTTTGTTTTGGATTATTGATTATTTAGAACATTGTTTGTGATATAAAATGTTGTGACGAATCCAGTACGTCGCCGCGAAAGGATGAAAATCTCTTTCAATTAAGTTGAATTTTTGGTTTACACTTCGCCGATTGCCTGACACATTAGATTGCATCCGCATGTATCGAAGTGCAAATGGTAACGAACAATTGGAAATTCTTTATTGGAACCTATATAGTTTTGACATTTTCAGGGTAGATAAAAAAAGCCCGGCGAGGGCAGACGGGGCGTCTGCGGTCAACCGGCCCAAAGCGGCAAAAGAACGTATCCAACGAGCGACACGCCGGCGCAAAGGAGAGAGAGGCGCAATTTGTATTTCGCATAGCTCATCAAGTCCATATCCATAATGGCTGCGGTCGTGATCGTCGTATCACCAAGCGGCGAAGCAAAGGCGCCAAACGTCCCGCTCGCAAACACGGCGCCGACTGTCACCTCGAGCGGCGCCCCGGTCGCATGGGAAAGCGTGACGCCAAGCGGCATCAAAATGCCCCACGTTCCCCATGAAGAACCGATAAAGTATGATAAAAACGATCCGACCAAAAACACGGCCGCTGGCACGAATGCCCCCGGCAGCCATGTGCCGAACGTCGACGACACGTACTCCGCAAATCCGAGTTCCCCCGCCACCGCCGAGACCGCCCATACGAGAACGAGCATGCCGATCGGCGCCATCAGCTCGTTTCCTCCGGCAAAAAAGTGGTACGTCAACTCTGAGAGCGATTGTCGGCGCCACAAATAAAACATCATCGACAAAAGGATGGTCACAAACAGCGCCAACAGCATCGCCCATGTCGCATCGGCCGCGGAAAACGCCTCCCACCAATTCTCTGCCCCGCGTTTCCTCCCGTCGTACACGAAAAAGGCAAACGTCAGCGCGATTAACAGCGCCAGCGGGACAAACAAGTGCAACGGCTCCCCGTTGATCAGCGCCAGCTCCTTGCGCAATCCGAGCCCGTGCAGTGTATTCGTTTCCCCTTCTCCTTTTTTCGCCCGCGGTTTGCCGATCCGGATGTTCAACATCGTCGTCAACACCCCGACGGCCAGAGCGACAATCGCAAACAAGTTGTACGGCAGGCTGCGCAAAAACACGTCATACGGCGATTCGTGAATGTCGTTTTGCGCCAGCGCCGCGGCGACAACAGAAGTCATAAAGCCGACGAACGCTGTCGCCGCTGGCAAAAGCACGATGATCGGCTCGGTCGAGACGTCGATCATGTACGCCATGCGGCGGCGGTCGATGCGAAACTGGCGAAGGACCGCTTTCATCACTGGTCCAAGGAGCATAATGCGAAACATCGGCATAAAAAACGTCACCGGCACCGTCAGCCAAACGAACAACAAAATCCCCCGCTTCGAGCGGATGCGGCCGGAAAGTCTCTCGACAAACCCTTTGATCCCGCCGGTAATTTGCATCATGCCGACAAGCGAACCGAACAAATACAAAAACGCGGCCACCTTCATATGCTCCGGATCGGTCAGGGCGTGAAGAACAGCGGAAACAGCGCGCTCAATCGCGCCGACAGCCGACCACTCAAGGCAAAACGCTCCGACGAGCAATCCGGCCACGAGGCCGGGCAAAATTTCTTTCAGCCATACCGCCAACGGAATGATGAGCAGAAAAGGCAACAGCGACCACCATGTTCCTTCCACGTCGGCGCCTCCTTTGCGATGATGTTGTTACCAAGAAGGATAGCCATAATGTAGTTTTTTTATGATTTTCATTGATGATTTAGAACATAGTTTTACTTATAAAATTTATGTTGCCCGCGCAAACAAAAAAGCCGCGCTGCAGTTTGCAGCGTGGCCCACACTTCCATCCGCCCCGGGCTGGCTCCCAAACAACCTGGGGCACAGAAGGCGTTGTCATTTCCGACGGGCAAAATCAACGAAACGAAACTTATCAAGCCGATGCCGCGATTCCGTATATTGAAACAGCGTAGCATCGCTTAAATACACGTAGTTTTTGACGACAACGACGCGGTCATCGCCATGCAAATCCAAATAGCGCCGGTCTTCGTCCGTCGCTTCGTCGACCGATATTTCTTTTTTCGCAAAGCTGATCGGCAAATGCAGCTTCGTTTCCAAATATTCATAAATCGAGTCTTCGCAAATCTCTTTGGTCAATAGCGGCACATGCTTTTTCAGAAAAAAGTCTTTATCCAAAATAATCCGCTCTCCGCCGATTTCACGGACGCGCACGACTTTCCACACTTCGTCTTTGCTTGAGGCGCGCAGATGCTGCCTGAGCTCGCGATCCGGCTTGATGATCGCCAGTTCATGCACGATCGTCCGCACCGGCTGCTTCATCGTCTGCGCCAGTTCTTTAAAGCTGACCAATCCGGATACGGGAAAGTCATATTTGCCGACGTCAAGGACGATAGATCCTTTTCCTTTCATTTTTTGGATATAGCCGTGCTCGGACAACAAATGGAGCGCTTTGCGAATCGTCTCGCGCGACGTCTCATATCGGTCGGCGAGCTCATGTTCCGATGGCAGCTTGTCGTACGCCTTCCATTCTCCGCGGCGGATGCGGGAAATGAGATCATGGTAAATGGTTAAATATTTGTTTTCATGCATAAGAATCACCGCTTGTATTGTATCACGGCCGGCGCAAAAGATAAACAACCGATTCGTATGGGCGCAGTTGCATGCGGCGAAAATCGGCCGGCGCGTCCGAATAATTGGCAAGCAGCAGTTCTCCCGTATAGCCATCGGCTCCCGCTTCTTTCGGCAGCGTGAACGTCGTTTCGACTGGATAAAAATTGTTGACAACAAGCAGTTTTTCCCCATCGCCATGACGCATATAGGCGAAAATATACGGATCGTCCGCAAGCAGCAGCTCATAGCGCCCGGTCGTAATGAGATCATACTGTTTGCGCAACTCAATGAGCCGCTTATAGTGGTAGAAAATCGAGTCGCGGTCGGCGAGCGCCTGTTTCACGTTAATGCGCCGGTAGTTGTCGGCGACGCGAATCCACGGCGTCCCGGACGTGAAACCGGCATGCGGGCTGTCGTCCCATTGCATCGGCGTGCGTGAATTGTCGCGCGATTTTCGCTGCAAAATCTCAAGCACTTCCCGCTCGCTTTTGCCTTGTTCTCGCAAAATCCGGTACATGTTGAGCGACTCAACGTCGCGGTAGTCGCGAATATCGGTGAATTTCGGGTCCGTCATGCCGATTTCTTCGCCTTGGTAAATATAGGGCGTCCCTTGCATCAAATGGATCGTCGTCGCCAGCATTTTTGCTGATTCTTTCCAATATGCCCCGTCATCGCCATAGCGCGACACGATGCGCGGCTGATCGTGGTTGCACCAAAAGAGCGCATTCCAGCCCCCACCTTCATACATCCGGACTTGCCATTCGGACAAAATGCGTTTTAAGGCAAGGAAATCAAATGGGGCGACTGCCCATTTTTCTCCGTTCGGGTAATCGACCTTCAAGTGGTGAAAGTTAAACGTCATATTCAGCTCACGGTGTTTCGGGTTCGTGTAGCGGATGCAATGATCGATCGTCGTCGACGACATTTCCCCGACCGTCATGACGTCATATTTCGAAAACACTTCGCGGTTCATCTCTTGCAAAAACTCATGAATGCGCGGTCCGTCCGTATAAAAGCGGCGCCCGTCCCCCGGCGGCACCGAACCATCGTCATCCGGGAAGCGCTGGTCTTTTGACAACAAGTTGATGACGTCAAGCCGAAAGCCGTCCACTCCTTTTTTGAGCCAAAAATGCATCATGTCATAAATGCGGCGGCGCAGCTCTTCGTTTTCCCAGTTCAAGTCCGCTTGTGTCACATCGAACAAATGCAAGTAATATTGGCCGGTTTGTTCGTCGTATTCCCACGCCGAGCCGCCGAATTTCGACTGCCAATTGTTCGGCGCTCCGCCGTCCGGCTTCGGGTCGCGCCAAATGTAAAACGAGCGGTATGGGTTCGTCTTCGAGGAGCGCGCCTGCTGAAACCATTCATGGTCGGTTGAGGTATGGTTGACGACCATGTCCATCACCAGCTTCATGCCGCGCGCATGCACTTCGTGAAGCAGACGGTCAAAATCGTCCATCGTTCCGTATTCGTGATGGATGCGGAAATAATCGCTGATGTCATAACCGTTGTCGCGCTGCGGCGACGCGTAGATCGGCGTCAGCCAAATGACATCGACGCCCAGTTTTTGTAAATAATCGAGCTTCTCGATCACGCCCGGCAAATCGCCGATGCCGTCTCCATTCGTGTCGTAGAAGCTTTTCGGATAAATTTGATAAACGACCGCTTTTTTCCACCAAGGGGTTGTTGACATCTCTCTTCACCTCGTTCGTCGGGATAAAAACATACCATTGGCATCGGCGGCCAATGGTATGGTGGTAAATTGATGATTTCGCACATCGTTCTCTTGCTTCAACACACGGCAATCATTAGCGGGCGGCTTTACGCACTTTCCCAAAGACAAACGTCAGCGCAAACGGCACCGCAATCGCAATCGCCATGCCGATAAAGAACGGCGTCCACTTTTGCGGCACGATCGACAAGAAACCCGGCAGGCCGCCGACGCCGATCGACGGGGCCATCACTTTATTGATCGTGATGAACATGCCGGCGATTGCCGCCCCTGTCATCGCTGCGATAAACGGGAAGCGAAAGCGCAAGTTGACCCCGAACATCGCCGGTTCCGTGATGCCTAAATACGCGGAAACAGCCGACGTAAACGACAAACCGCGCAGCTTTTCCTCTTTCGTGACAAACATCATCGCCAACGCTGCCGAACCTTGGGCGATGTTTGACATGACCAAAATCGGCCATAAGAATGTGCCGCCGGTATTGGCAATCAGCTGCAAGTCAACCGGCAAGAACGTATGGTGCATCCCGGTGACGACAAGCGGCGCATACAGCGCTCCATACAACAATCCTCCAAGAGCCGGAACCGTGTCAAAAATCGTGACAAACAAGTGGGTAATGGCATTGCCGATCGCAAATGTGACCGGCCCGATGGCGATGAACGCCAAAAAGCCCGTAATGAGCAACGCAAGCGGCGCGACAAGCAACAGCTGAAACGCATCCGGAATGCGCTTGCGCAAAAACAGCTCCAGCTTCGCCAACACGTAGGAAGCCACCAGCACCGGCAGCACTTGCCCTTGGTAGCCGACTTTTTGCACTTCAAAGCCGAACAAGTTCCAAACCGGAATCTCTCCTTTTTCTTTCGCCGCTCCCCAGCCCCAAGCGTTGAGCAAATCTGGGTGGACGAGCATCAAACCAAGGACAATCCCTAAGAGCGGACTGCCCCCAAATTTCGTCACCGCCGACCATCCGATCAAACCGGGCAGGAAGACGAACGCCGTATTGGCGATCAAGTTGATCATGTTCGCCAAATCGGCCCATTCTTTGTGCACCTCGACAAACGATTTCCCTTCGTAAAAAATGCCTGGGCCTGTCAAGACGTTGTTAATACCCATTAACAAACCGGCCGTCACGATCGCCGGCAAGATTGGAATGAAAATATCAGCCAGCGTCTTAATCGCGCGTTGCAGCGGATTGAGCTTCGCTTCCGCAGCGTCTTTAATCTCCTGCTTTGTCGCCCGGCCAATGCCCGTCAGCTCGACAAGGTCGTCATACACTTTATCGACAAGCCCTTGGCCGATGACGACTTGGAACTGGCCGTTTGCCGAAAACGACCCTTTGACGACATCGATGCGCTCAAGCGCTTCCTTATTGACTTTTCCTTCCTCTTTGAGCGCAAACCGAAGCCGCGTCACACAATGCGTGGCGGCGACGATGTTTTCTTTGCCGCCGATGGCTTCAACGATTTGCGCGGCTGCTTGTTGGTATGCCCCCATGATGAACGCCTCCCTTTTCTTTCCTTAACGACCGCTATAGCGTTAAATCGCTTTCAGCAACCGGTTGCAAATAAACTTGTATATACAACCTGAATTAATTTTATCTTGTATATACAAGTTTGTCAACATCTTTCGATGACCTTCTTCATTTTTCGACAATAGTTGTTGTTTTTTTGCTAACTTCCACTTCTTTTGTTATGTTTTGTCAAGCGGCAGGAAAATCAACGACCGAGTAGGAAAATAAAACATAACGCAAATCAATGCCAAAAGACGAGAAAGGATGAGGGAATGCGATGAAAACATATACACTCCGCGAAGCAGCGAAAAAAATCGGGGTCACTGCCCGCGATTTGAAACAATGGGAAAAGCAGTTCGCCGGATCGATTGCCGTCCCACGCACAACCGAGGGGGCACGCATGTACACCGACGAGCTGATCGACCGGTTTCGCCATATCCGTACTTGGCTTGAGGACGGCCGCCATCCGCGCGAAGTGGCTGAAATGATCAGGCAAATGGACGGACAACCGGCAGAGCGAGCCAACGAGACAGCCGCTCAAGTGGAAACAGCCGTCATGGAAGGGGAAATCATCGATGTGCCCCGCCTGCTGCATCAAGGGATGCCATACATAGCTGAACAGTTAGTGGCCCGCTTAAAAGACGATATCGTCGACGCCTTGAAACAGGAAACGACAGCCACGGTCCGGCAAGCGATGGATGAGGTGAAAGGCCGCCTCGACTACATCGAGGAGCAAACGACGGCAGCTGCCGAAACGGTGCGCCGTTCGCTCCGCGATTACGAGGACGCATGGCAGCAAAAAACGGAACAGCTGCATGAACATTTGGAAACGGTCGTCGCGTTCTGTCAAGAGGAAAAAGTAAGACAGGAAGAGGAGCGAAAACAGCTCGAACTGCGCATTTTAGAACGGGAAAAAGCGTTTCGCGAGCTCGTGTTGTCGTTTCGGCAAACCGCTGCCAGCACCAGCGCTGCTCGAACACGGGCAAATAAATGGTGGAAGTTTTGGTGAAGACGATCTTGGCAGCAACGTGACAAGGGCACCCGTTTTGGATGCGCCATATCTCCTTCAAAAATCAAAAAAGGGCCCCGCCAAAACGCGGGCCCCCTTTTTGCGTCATATTCGGCGGCTCTCGGCCGCATGTCGTTTGATGGCTTCGATCAAGTGCGCTTCTTCTTGTTTGGTGACATGGAGGCGGACGCCATAATAGTAGGCGTGGACAAACGGTCTTTCCCAGACGAGCTGCCCCCGCAGCGTAAAGGGGGCAGCGTTTAGCCAAAACGAGATGTCAACCGGCGTTCCCCCTGTTGAAAAGGGAAGGCGGCCTTCCGTTTCGATTTTCATCCCGTGCGGACTTAGATCGTGAATGTAGACGCTGCGCTCGCCATCGGCTATGCGCAGTTCGGCCGGAAGCGGCCGACCAAACTGATACCGGAACGGTTCTTGACGTTTAAACCTCATCCTTCTTCCCCTTTTCCAAGCAGCTTCGCCGGCTCTTTCCAGACGTCAACCACCGGCCCGGCTTCGTCAGTGTCAACGACAAACGAACCCGTGCTGTAGCGGTCGGAGAGACGAAGGGAAGCGGCTTCGATCGTCTCGACCACCCCTTTTTCCGTCCGCAATCCGACCATTTCCTCATCGTTGCTGACAAAGACGGCGCCGACAACTCGGTGCGGATTGGACTTCACTTCGCGCACAATCACAACGCCGCGCTTCGCCCGTGAGGACGGCTCAAACTCGCTCATCGCCACTTTTTTCACCGCTCCGCGCTGCGTCACGACGACGAACGAGCCCCCCTCTTCTAGGCGAACGGGGCACGCAGCGGCGACAAAGTCCCCTTCCTTCAATTGAATCCCTTTCACGCCAGCCGCGCGCACGCCAACAAGGCTGATCTCCTCTTCGGCAAACAAGAGCCCATGTCCATCATGCGTCGCAAGCCAAAGATGGCCGCATCCATCCGTCGCGTAGACGGCGATGACGTCATCATCCTCTTTCACATTGACGGCCACAAGCGGGCGGGTGTAGCGCTGCACTTGGTATTGAGCGAGCTCCGTTCGCTTTACGAGCCCTTGTTTCGTCACAAAGATGAGCTGCTCCCCGGTGTCAAAGGAAGAGACTGGAACAGCGGCGACGAGTTCATCGTCGCGTTCAAGCGGAATGAGATGGGAAATGTGCTGGCCGACCTCTTTCCAACGGATGTCAGGGAGCGTATGCACCGGGCAGTATAAATAGTAGCCGCGGCGGGTGAAAAGCAAGAGCACATCGGTCGTATTCATCTCGAGCTGGGCGAGCAGCCGATCCGTTTCCTTCATGCCCATGTCTTGACCGTTTGAGGCGCTGTATGAACGATAGCTCGTCCGCTTCACATATCCTTCTTTTGTCACGGTGACGATCACATCTTCCGCCGGAATGAGCGCCTCCACCTTCACTTTCAGCTCTTCAATCTCCTCTTCAATCACCGTCCGCCGCTCATCGGCATATTGCTTTTTCATCGCCTTCAGCTCTTTTTTGATGACGCCAAGCAGCTTCTTTTCATCTGCGAGAATCGCCGTAAGTTCCGCAATCGCTTGATCCAGTTCTTCCGCTTCTTGACGCAGCGCCGTGATGTCGGTGTTCGTCAACCGATACAGCTGGAGCGTCACGATCGCCTCAGCCTGCGCTTCGGTGAATCCGTAATGAGCCATCAGCCGTTCTTTAGCGTCGCGCTTGTCGCTTGAAGCCCGAATCGTCGCAATCACCTCATCCAAAATGGAAAGCGCCCGAATCAAGCCGTCGACGATGTGCTTCCGCTCATTCGCTTTTTTCAGCTCAAAATGCGAGCGGTTGGTGACGACCTCTTTCCGGTGGGCGATGTAGGCATCCAACAGCTCTGGCAAGCTCATCAGCTTCGGCCGGCGCTCATGGATCGCCACCATGTTGAAGCTGTACGGCACTTGCAAATCCGTGTTTTTGTACAAGTAGTTGAGAATCGCTTCCGCATCGGCGTCTTTTTTCAATTCGATGACGATCGACAGCCCGTTCCGGTCCGTTTCATCGCGCACATCGGCGATGCCGTCGAGCTTTTTGTCGAGGCGAAGCTCGTCAATTTTTTTCACTAAATTCGCTTTGTTCACTTCATACGGCAGTTCCGTGATGACAATGTGCTTTTTCCCGCCTTTTCCCTGCTCGATGGCGGCTTTGGCGCGGATGATGATTTTCCCGCGGCCGGTCTCATACGCCTTGCGGATGCCGTCTTTCCCTTGGATGATGCCGCCGGTCGGAAAATCGGGGCCAGGAAGAACCGTCATCAGCTCGTCAACAGTGCAATCCGGCCGGTCGATCCGCATCAAGACGGCGTCGATCACCTCGCCAAGCGCATGCGGCGGAATGTCGGTCGCATAGCCGGCCGAAATCCCGGTCGAGCCGTTCACCAACAAATTCGGAAACATCGCCGGCAGGACGGTCGGCTCATCAGTCGTATCGTCAAAGTTCGGCACAAACGGAACCGTTTCTTTGTCAATATCGCGAAGCAATTCGGCGGCAATCGCCGACAGGCGCGCTTCCGTGTAGCGCATCGCCGCCGGCGGGTCGCCGTCGATGCTGCCGTTGTTGCCGTGCATCTCCACAAGCACGTTGCGCAGCTTCCAATCTTGGCTCATCCGCACCATCGCTTCATACACCGATGAGTCGCCGTGCGGATGAAAGTTGCCGATCACGTTTCCAACCGTTTTCGCCGCCTTGCGAAACGGTTTGTCAGCCGTGTTGCCGTCCATGTGCATCGCATATAAAATACGGCGCTGCACGGGCTTCAACCCGTCGCGCGCATCCGGGAGCGCCCGGTCTTGGATAATGTATTTGCTGTAGCGGCCAAAGCGGTCGCCCAACACATCTTCTAAAGGCAATTCCAACAATCGCTCTGCCATGATCTCTCTCCTTTCTTACAGGACATGAACACCAAAAAGGCGGCGCCTCTTCGTGCCGCCATCAACCAATCCATCCCGGTTCCTCTTCGAGTCCGAAGGCGACGTGCGTTTCGATCCATTTGCGGCGCGGCTCGACTTTGTCGCCCATGAGCGTCGTCACCCTCCGTTCGGCGCGGGCCGCATCTTCAATGCGCACGCGGATCAACGTGCGCGTCTCCGGGTTCATCGTCGTTTCCCATAATTGATCGGCGTTCATTTCGCCGAGCCCTTTATAGCGCTGAACCGTATAGCCGCGGCCCATTTTTTTCGTAATTTCTTTTAGCTGCTCGTCCGTCCAGGCATATTCGACGATTTCGTTTTTGCCGCTTTTTTTGCTGATTTTGTAAAGCGGCGGCAAGGCGATGTACACTTTTCCCGCTTCAATCAGCGGACGCATGTAGCGGTAAAAAAACGTCAAAAGCAGCACTTGAATATGGGCGCCGTCCGTGTCGGCATCGGTCATAATGATCACTTTGTCGTAGTTGACATCATCGAGCGAAAAATCAGCCCCGACGCCGCCGCCGATGGCGTGGATGATCGTATTGATTTCCTCGTTTTTCAAAATATCGCCAAGTTTCGCCTTTTCCGTGTTGATGACTTTTCCGCGCAGCGGAAGCACCGCCTGGAATCGACGGTCGCGCCCTTGTTTCGCCGAGCCGCCCGCCGAATCGCCTTCAACGAGATAGAGCTCATTTTTTTGCGGATTGCGCCCTTGCGCCGGCGTCAGCTTGCCGCTTAAGAGCGCCTCTTTCCCTTTCCGCTTTTTGCCGCTTCTCGCTTCTTCGCGCGCTTTGCGGGCTGCTTCACGCGCCTGATAGGCCCGGATCGCTTTCTTAATGAGCATCGCGCTTACGTCCGGGTTTTCTTGCAGAAAGTACATGAGCTGCTCGGACACCACCGCATCGACGGCCGAACGCGCTTCGCTCGTTCCGAGCTTTCCTTTCGTCTGCCCTTCAAACTGCAGCAAGTGCTCTGGGATGCGCACCGAAACGACCGCGGACAACCCTTCGCGAATATCGGTTCCTTCCAAATTTTTATCTTTTTCCTTGAGCAAACCGACACGGCGGGCGTATTCGTTAAAAACGCGCGTCATCGCCGTTTTCGCACCCGCCTCATGCGTGCCCCCGTCTTTTGTGCGCACGTTGTTGACAAACGACAGCACGTTTTCCGAATAACCGTCATGAAACTGGAACGCAAACTCGACTTCAATGCCGTTTTGCTCGCCAGCAAAATAAACGACCGGGTGGAGCACATCTTTCTCCTCATTCAAATAGGCGACAAACGCTTCAATTCCGTTTTCGTAGTAGAACACCTCCCGCATGCCGGTCCGTTCGTCAACGAGTTCAATTTTCAACCCTTTCAGCAAAAACGCCGATTCGCGCAGCCGTTCACTCAATGTTTCATAATCGAAGACCGTCGTGCTGAAAATCGTTGGGTCCGGCTTAAACTGGATGATCGTCCCGGTTTTGTTCGTCGTTCCAATTTTTTCGAGTGTCGTCACCGGTTTGCCTCCATGCTCAAACCGCTGCCGGTAAATGAAGCCATCTCGATGAATCGTGACGACCAGCCATTCTGATAAGGCGTTGACAACCGACGCCCCGACTCCGTGCAGACCGCCGCTCGTTTTATAGCCGCCTTGGCCGAATTTGCCGCCGGCATGAAGCACGGTCAAAATGACTTCCGGCGTCGGCTTGCCGAGCTTATGCATCCCGACCGGCATGCCGCGCCCCTCATCCAAAACCGTGATGCTGTTGTCTTTATGTATTTGCACTAAAATGTAGTTTCCGTATCCGGCCAACGCTTCATCGACCGAATTGTCAACAATTTCGTAGACAAGATGATGCAAGCCGCGGCTGTCGGTGCTGCCAATGTACATCCCCGGCCGCTTCCTGACGGCCTCAAGTCCTTCCAACACTTGAATGGCATCTTCGTTATATTCGTATATCGCTCGCTTTGCCACAAGGCCACCCCTTCCTACAAAAACAAGAACACCTGTTTCTATTGTACCATAAACTTCCCGACTGTCCATTGCCTTTTGACATCCCCCGACAAATTCGGACAAGTGCGACAAAAAAACGAAAGGACCATCTCGAACAAGATGGCCGTTTCATGGATTAAGCACGCTTGGTGAGCGCATGTTCCACTTTAATGCAGCGATCCATAATGACCGTGTAGCCTTTTTCTTTCAAAAAGCGATACGCCTCCTCATTGACGACGCCAAGCTGCGCCCAAAACACGTCGGCATCGATTTGCACAAACTCGCGGGCCAGCTCGGGCAAATGCTCGGAGCGGCGGAACACATCGACGATGTCAACATGGCCTTCGATATCGGTTAGTTTATCAACCGCCGGAATGCCTTCCCACTCATCGATCATCGGATTGACCGGAATGATTTCGTATCCAGCGTCTTTCATCGCTTTCGCCACCATATACGACTCGCGCTCCGGATTGTTGGACAATCCAACGACGGCAATCCGTTTCGCCTTGCGCAAAATCTCGCCGATTTCCTCCCGGCTCGGGTTGACAATGGACATCCGGGTTCTCTCCTTCCTTTATTCTCCTTTTTGCTGTACTAGTTTCGCGATTGTCAAAGAAAAATCCTTCTGAATGGAACGGAAAATCTTTTCTTTTGAGATTCCACATAGCGTTTGATGGTTTCACTGGACACCGTCCCCGCTGTACTCACAAAGAAAGAGCGTGTCCAAAGACTCAACAGATGAGACAAGTGCTGAAATTCTTGTCTTAATCGTCTGCAGGTCACTCCTTTCACTTTTGCCATCATAATCTGATGGAGAATTAGAAGGGAGACCATTCAAAAATAGCGGAATTTATACCGAATCGAACTCTGGCCCGCCAACAAACATGCCATGGCGTTTGGTCGCCCTCGGTGAATCCGAACGCGGCGAAATCATGGTGCAACAAAAGCTAAAATTTTCCCGAACGAAAAATCGAGTAAAGCAGCCAACCGAATAGAAAAGCGGACGCACCCAATCCGATTTCAACAGCAGGAATATTCCACAGCAACGTCGACGGCCGACCGAGCGATGAAGCGATCATCAGGCCGACGAGGACGATGCTCAGCGAAAGAAGAACGATGCTAAACGACAGCCGGTTCGTAATCTGATCGAGCTTCTGCAGCAGCGCTTCCAAATCAGGAGCCGTGATTTCCAATCGAAGCTTGCCATGCCGCATCATTTTCGTCCATTCCTTTACGCCCTCCGGCAGTCGGAGCAGCCATTCACCATAATCAAAAATCCGCTTCCACGCTGTTTCTGCCACGCGATCAGGCCGAAGACGCTCTTTCATCAGCTTTCTCCCAAACGGTTCGGCAACGTCCATGATGCGAAACTGCGGGTCAAGCGTCTCCACGACCCCTTCGACCGTCAACAGCGCTTTCCCTAACAGCGTCAAATCGCTTGGGATGCGAATGCCATGGCGAAATGCCACCGAAAGCAAATCCTCGACGGCTTCCCCAAGACTGATCTCACCGAGCGGGACGCGGTAGTATTTCTCCCGCAACTCGTCAATATCATCGCGCAATTTTCCTTCATCGACCCCGTCAGGGACAATCCCTAAACCGTAAATCGCACCCAACACCCCATCCGTGTTTTGCCGCATTAAGGCGATGATGAGTGAAGAAAGATGATGTTTGACATGAGGTCGAAGGCGGCCCATCAAGCCAAAGTCAATGAAGGAAAGCGTTCCATCGTGGAGAACAAATACATTGCCAGGATGAGGGTCGCCATGAAAAAATCCATGCTCAAACATTTGTTTAAAGGTTGCTTCAGCCAAACGCTCGGCGATCGTTTTTAAGGAGTGGCCGTTCGCTTTCAGCCGCTCGAGCTCCCCAAGTTTCATTCCTTCGACATATTCCATCGTGAGCACTGTTTTCGTCGTATAATCCCAAAACACCTTCGGGACATACACCGACGAATCACCGGCAAACTGCTGTGCAAACCGTTCCGCATGGCGCGCCTCGACTGTATAATCCAGCTCCTGCCGTAATGAACGCGCCAGTTCATCGACAATCTCAGACAATTGGTAGGTTGCCGCCCAATCGAGACGACGTTCCGCCAGCACGGCCAAATCTTGCAAAATTTCCAGATCCGTCTCCACCCGCGCAGCGATGTGCGGACGCTGCACTTTCACCGCCACGGCTTGTCCGGAAGGAAGAACCGCCCGGTGCACTTGTCCGAGTGAAGCGGCAGCGAGCGGCGTTTCGTCAAATGAACGAAACAAGGTTTCAAGCGAGCCCCCAAGTTCTGTTTCCACCGTCCGGCGAACGTCGGCAAACGGAAACGGCGGAACTTGGTCTTGCAGTTTTTCGAGCTCGCTGATGATCGGAGCGGGAATCAAATCCGGCCGTGTGCTGGCAATTTGCCCGAGCTTCACGAACGTCGGGCCGAGCTCCTCGAGCACAAGGCGGAGCCGCTCCCCAACCGTTTTTCCTTCCTTTTTCCCTTGCTCCGCTCTCCATCGCGGCGGCAAAGAAAGAAAAGCCGAAAAGCCGAGCTCATCGACGATCATCCCGAATCCGTGCCGAAGCAAGGAGACGGCGATTTCGTGATACCTTCCGATATGGCGCATCCGTTTTCCGATCATCGGGACATCTCTCCTAAGGCGGCAAAAAGCGAGCGGACAGGCCGCATCGGTTTACTGCCCGCTTTGTTCCTTTTCTTCAAGACGGCGGATTCGCTCCTCGAGTTGCCGCACGTCTTCTTTCGTCGCCAAGTCAAGTTTATCGATCACCTGCTTGATTTGCTCGCGTACAAGCCGCTGCACTTCCGTTTTCCGCGCTTCGGTCTGCTGCTTCCATTGATCGATCACTTCCTTCGATTCGTCAAGCGACAATTCCCCTTTTTTGACAAGCTCGTCAATGATCTTTTCCACTTGTTCTTTGCTTGCAATCGCCAGTCCCAGCCCGAATGCCAATCCTTTTTTCAAAATGCTCATTCGTTTGTAGCCTCCTTGTACCATTCTGTTTTCCTTATTGTACCATTCTTTGGTGATCCATGTCGAGCCAGACGGCAGCTCTTTTGTACTAGGAGACAGGCCGATGCGGCATGCTATCGTTGGACAACGATTCACAGGAACTCCTTCATGTTTTCGATGCAACCCGGTCACAAGCGCACAAAAAAGACGGCAAGAATCACTCTTGCCGTCATAGAGATGGGCCTAAGTGGACTTGAACCACCGACCTCACGCTTATCAGGCGTGCGCTCTGACCAGCTGAGCTATAGGCCCGCTCATAAAGTGGAGGGGGACGGATTCGAACCGCCGAACCCAAAGGGAGCGGATTTACAGTCCGCCGCGTTTAGCCACTTCGCTACCCCTCCGTAATCGTGATGCCGACTGCAGGACTCGAACCCGCAACCTACTGATTACGATTCAGTTGCTCTACCAATTGAGCTAAGTCGGCATAAGATGAATTAAGAAGGTGGCTCATTGTTGAGCTCTGTGCCTCTTCCTCTACAAGCTGATTCGAAGAAGCGGGATGCGTCGAGGCAACTCGCAGCGGATTCGATGATGCTTATGCTCGTCTCTACCAATTGAGCTAAATCAATATTTATGGCGGAGGAGGAGGGATTCGAACCCCCGCGGGCTGTGACACCCCTATCGGTTTTCGAAACCGACCCCTTCAGCCAGACTTGGGTACTCCTCCGTAGCTGTTTGGAGCGATGCGGTCGAGAGGACTTGAACCTCCACGGGGTTGCCCCCACTAGGCCCTCAACCTAGCGCGTCTGCCATTCCGCCACGACCGCATACAATGGAGCGTAGGGGATTTGAACCCCTGACCTCTTCGCTGCCAGCGAAGCGTTCTCCCCCTGAACTAACGCCCCATGATGGTGGAGTATACTGGGATCGAACCAGTGACCCCCACGCTGTCAACGTGGTGCTCTCCCGCTGAGCTAATACTCCACGTTGTTTGCCTAGCAGCGACCTACTCTTGCAGGGGCGCTGGCCCCAACTACCATCGGCGCTGGAGGGCTTAACTTCCGTGTTCGGGATGGGAACGGGTGTTTCCCCTCCGCTATCACCACTAGGCAATGGCGACGATTTTTATTATAAAGCAATCCAAAAGTTTGTCAAGTTTTTTTGTATCTTTTATTTCAGTTCTTTCAGAATCGGAACGACAATGTAAAATCTACTATAAAAAAATGAAAGAGTCAACCCTCTTTTTCATTTTTTTCGATCTTCACTGTCCCTTTCTCTAAAGTTCTTGTCATCCCCTTCCTTATGCGCGTATAATAAAAGAAGCAGGAACGTACAATAAAGCAGGGCATTGGCGGCCACCAATGCCCTGTCCATACACAGCCGCTGCAAGAAGCGCAGTGGCCCAAGCCTCGGGCATCGTAACCTACCCTCGCCTCGGCCTAGCAGGGTGGGTTACTTTTTGTCTTTTGATACGGCGATCACCGCGACGATGAGTGACGCAAACGCAATCATGAGCGTCAGCGCGTCGGCAATCGACATCATCAGCACCACCCCCTTTCGTTCAGGGAGTGGCCACTGCCCACCCTGCATATGGCTGTGCATGTTTCATTATACCATCAAATCAAGCAAACGCGAATATACATTCGCATCCTCGTTGAAAATTAGGAATGTTTCCCTACCCGAGGGGGACAAACGCCACTTTTCCCGTTGCTTCGTGCCGCCGCTTCCACAGCCCTTCTTCCCTGCTTCCTATAGCCGCTGAAACTCCGGTGTTTTCATCAGGTACCCGAAAAACTGTTGTTTCGCTTGTCGGTATTCTTCCATGTTTTTTCCTCCGTATTTCTTTTTCAGCTCATCATATTCGACTCTATACCGATCGTTGGCCAGCAACACCTCGCGAAACTTCCAAAATAGATCAAGTTCCGAACCAATGGCCGTCAGCTGCACTCCTAACGGCAAATCAGCCGTCTCATCATAAAACGCGCAAAATGAATCGGTTCGAATACTTCCCTCATTCACCTTATACAAGGTAGATAGCTTCTCGACGGCATCTGCAAACATCGACTCCGGAACCCGCACTTGCAGGTCGACATCCCCTTTCGTGAGACTGTTGGGAATCGCCGTGCTTCCGACATGCTGCACATCTGCCTTGGGGAGCAACCGCAAAATACGCTCTCTATGTTCCAAAAACACACGCTCCGCCCGCTCGCTAATCTGATTGGAAAGCAAAAAAGAAACGAGTTCCATGTCCATTCTCCTCCCTGCCCTATTTTTTTCAACACAAACCCGTTCTTCCCCTTCCACGCTTGAAAATGATTTGTTTGAACGCTCTCCCACCTACGCTAACGCTTAGAGGTGGGAGATTCTTGGGAACACCCGCCCCACGGCAGGCTGTTAACCAAGCCATCCCCGTGCGTCCCACGGTTCAGCTGCCTTACAAAGACAGCAAACGAAGTCCTTCATTCAGAATATTCCGAGCGGCGTTCTCGTCTCGATCGTGTTCGGCTCCGCAGTTCGGGCACACCCACTCGCGGATGGACAGCGATTTCACCTCAACCTGCCGATGCCCGCAGCACGAGCACAATTGGCAAGAGGGAGATCGATGGCGAATACCGATTCATCCCCCTCTTACGCCCATGCGTGGAAGTGAGGGTCTTCTCGGCGCGAGATGATAAATTGTGAACTCCTTCCCCTCTTCGTTGCATCCCTTGCCCCTATTTTGTATCATGAATAATTAAGAGAAATTTAGCAGAAAAAGGAGTGCCGACCATGACCAAACAACTCCCTCCCGGCCAATTCGAAACCGAAAAATGGCCGATTTTGCATGAAGGAGATGTGTACGAATTCGATGAAGCGACATGGAATTTCCGACTGTTCGGCGATGTGAAAGAGGAGGTGTCGCTTTCGTATCAAGAAGTGATGCAGCTGCCCAAGACGGTTTCAACCATCGATATGCATTGTGTCACAACATGGTCAAAATTCGACACGACGTTTGAAGGCATCGCCTTTCGTGAATTTTTGCGCTTTGTCGAACTAGATCCGGACGTGAAATACGTGAAAATTTACGGATATTTAAATGGCGACCGGTTCGGCTATTCGGCGAACTTGCCGCTTGAGGCGCTGATGGGCGACGATGCCTTGTTTGTCTACCGATGGAAAGACAAGCATCACGATTGGCAGGACATCTCGCCGAAGCACGGCTATCCGCTCCGTTTCATTCCGCCGGCGACGTTTTACTTATGGAAAGGGGCGAAATGGGCGTCCGGCATCCGCTTTATGAAGGAAGATGAGCCGGGCTATTGGGAAGAGCGCGGCTATTCGATGACCGCCAACCCGTTTAAAGAGGAGCGATTTGCCGAGTGGGTGCCGCGTCTTCGCTTTTGACGAAGCCAAGGCGGTCGGCAAACCAAAAAAGCGAGGGGTTGAGAAAAACACCCTCGCTTTTTGATCATCAAGCGGCTTGGCGGGATGCGGCTTGTTTCTCAAGCCAAGAGCCAAGGCGCAAAAAGAGAAGCATAAACACCGCCGCCGCCATCGCTCCTTTGACGACGTTAAACGGCAAAATCGCCGAGATGACCAATGCTTTTGTTTCCGGCGCGCTCATCGCCGGAGCGCCGAGGAAAAGCGTGTATGCCGGCAAAAAGACGTAGTAGTTGAGCACGCTCATGATGAGAGCCATTGTCGCCGTTCCCGCCGCCAGCCCCAGCAGCATGCCTTTTTTCGACGCGGCTTTTCGATAAATATAGAAAACAGGCAAAATGAACGCCACCCCGGCGGTGAAATTGGCCATCTGCCCGACCGGAACGCCGGTCGCGCTGCCGACGAAAACATAGTTCAGCACGTTTTTGAATAGCTCGACCGCAACGCCGGCGAGCGGACCGTACAAAAGCGCCGCGACAAGCGCCGGGATGTCGCTGAAGTCGACAAGCAAAAAGTTGGGAAACGGCGGCAGCGGAAAATTGAGCATCATAAGCACATACGCCATGGCGCTAAAGACGCCGATGACCACAAAGGCGCGGACGTTGAACGATTTCATATCAAGTCTCCTCCCCTTCTCGTGATCCATCCTCACAAGAAGAAGGCTGCCGTATTGAGCGCAAATAAAAACTCCCTTAAGCACGGAGCCTAAGGGAGAAAAAGGGTATGCTCAACTAGGCGTCTCGAATACACACGAAACACCGGCAAACCTTCATCTTCTCCCATCCAGACTATACTGTCGGCTCCGGACTCGCACCGGATCCTGCCTTGCGGCTCGCGGGCTGAGAGGCATCCGCCTCATCACCGCCGGTCGGGAATTTCACCCTGCCCCGAAGATGAATCGTTTATACATTTTTTATTATTCTGATTAATTTAGTATACAATACCTCTTTTCATTAGTCTATCATTTTTTCTCATGTGTTTTATGTTTGGCGCCTACTCCGCCAACTTGTCAATTCTCCTTTGGAAGCATATCCCCCGGCTCGAGCACCGGCGGATGGACGTCCACCGTATCGGCGTATTCCAGCCCGGTTCCGGTATTTAATACGACGACCGTCTCCCCATCACGAATCCAACCGCTCTCGCGCAACTGACGGGCCGCCGCAAACGCCGCCGCTCCTCCCGGGCAAATGAACGCCCCTTCGAGTTCGGCTGCCGTCCACTGTTCAGCCAAAATCGCTTCATCGTTGACGGCAATAGCGCAACCGTCCGTCTCATACACCGCCTCAAGAACAAGGAAGTCGCCAAGCGCTTTCGGCACATTGATGCCAAACGCCACTGTATGGGCGTTCGGCCAAAACTCCGATTCACGTTTTTTCTCCTTCCACGCCTTGACGATCGGCGCGCAATGCTCGGCCTGCACAGCGACAAGCCGCGGCATGCGGCCGTCCACCCAGCCGAGCGCCTGCAGTTCTTTGATCGCCTTTTGAACGCTCTCCCACCTACGCGTACACTTAGAGGCGGGAGATTCTTGGGAACACCCGCCCCACGGCAGGCTGTCAACCAAGCCATCCCCGTGCGTCCCACGGTTCAGCTGCCCTACAACGACAGCAAACGAAGGCCTTCATTCAAGATATTCCGGGCGGCGTTCTGGTCCCGGTCATGTTCGGCTCCGCAGGTTGGGCACACCCACTCGCGGATGTCGAGCGATTTCACTTCAACCTGCCGATGCCCGCAGCACGAGCACAATTGGCTCGATGGGAAGGTGCTCGCGACACGGACCACCGTCCGCCCGTACCATTTCGCTTTATACTCGAGCATGTTGAGAAAACGCCCCCATGCGGAATTGGAAATGCTCTTGGCCAGCTTGCGATTCTTCTGCATGTTCCGCACGCGCAAGTCCTCCACGCACACCACTTGGTTTTCGCGGATGAGCCGGGTGGACCATTTGTGCAGGAAATCGTTCCGGCAGTTCGTGATTTTCTCATGAAGCTTGGCCACCTTCAAATGAGCTTTGCGCCAGTTCGAACCGCCCGGCTTTCGGCGGGACATCACCCGCTGCCAATAGGCCAGCTTCTCTTCGTATCGGCGCCAATACTGGGGGTGTTCCATCTTCTCTCCAGTGGAAAGAACCACCATATGTTTCAACCCCAAATCGACGCCCACTTGCTTGTCCGTCGCCGGTAATGGAGGGATTTCCGTTTCGACGAGGATGGAGACAAAATACTTCCCCGTTCGGTTTCGGCGAACGGTGGCGGAGAGAATGCGGCCTTCCACCTCACGGCTTTTGGCAAACTTCACCCATCCAAGCTTCGGGAGTTTCAAGCGATGGCCGTCCACTTCGATCGATGGGCGCCCTTTCTTTGGGTAGTTGCACTGGGCGGTGTACGATTGATTCGGGTGTTTTTTGCTTTTGAAGCGGGGAGCGTTCGCGATTCCATCGAAGAACCGGTCAAACGCCTCGTCCAGTTGCTGCAGCGCGTTTTGCAAGGCGGTCGAATCGGGCGCCTTCAGCCACGGGAGCGTTTGTTTCAATGCCGTCAGCCTCTTGGAACATTCGTTGTAGCCAAGCCCTCTTCCGGTGGTTTCATACGCCTGATTCCACTCGTCCAAAAAGTGGTTGTACACAAATCGGCAACACCCGATCGTTTGGTGGATGAGCTTCACTTGTTTTTGGGTGGGATACAGCCGAAAGCGATAGGCTTTATACATGATCTTCCCTCCTACATCAGGGAACGTATGTTCTATCCCTATCCATTTTACACCTTCTGTTTTGTTGAGGCAAGAGGAAGATCGACGACGAATCCCGATTCATCCCCCACTGACGCTCACGCGTGGAAGTGGGGGTCTTCTCGGCGCGAGATGATAAATGCCGATCAACCCGACGCCGCCGGTCGGATACAAAATGACATCCGGGAGCTGCCACGAGAATTGTTCGGCAATTTCCAGTCCCATCGTTTTCTTCCCTTCAATCCGGTACGGTTCTTTCAACGTCGACGCATCGTACCAGCCATATTCGCGGATTGCTTTGGCGACAATTTGCCCGGCATCGCTAATGAGGCCGTTGACTAAATACAGTTCCGCCCCAGCGATGGCGCATTCCTTTCGCGTCAGTTCCGGCGCATCAACCGGCATGACGACCGTCGCCTGGATGCCGGCTCGAGCGGCATAGAGCGACCACGCCGCACCCGCGTTGCCGTTTGTCGGCATCGCGAGCTGTTTGACGCCCAGTTCCTTTGCTTTCGACACCCCAACCGCCGCGCCGCGAGCTTTAAACGTCCCTGTTGGAATAACCCCTTCGTCTTTCATGTAGAGCGCTTCAATGCCGATTTCCCGCCCTAAGCGCTGCATCGGCACAAGCGGCGTCATCCCTTCGCCGAGCGACACGATATGTTCAGGATGCTTTACCGGCAGCAACTCATGATAACGCCATAAATTCGCTTCACGTTCCCTCAGCACATCCCTCTTGACTTTTTGGCGCATCGACTCCAAGTCGTAAGCGACAAGAAGCGGCGAACCGCATTCGCAAAGTTGATGGATTTGGTCGACATCGTATGTACGTTCACACTTTGGGCAATATAGGTGGGATACATAGCTGAATCGCAAATGACTTCTCTCCTTTCTTGCTCACTTCATCCGCACCGGACAAACGGTGTCTCCTTCACCGTTTCAGAAAGGCATAACCGGCGGCAGTTGGCTTTTTCACTATAACATAATAGCCATCGTCGGCATCTCCTCCCTCGCTTTTATGCATAATTGCGCCAAACCAGCAAACACTATAGTCGAACATTTCATGGTCCCAGCTGAATAGACTGCCAGGAGGTGATCGCAGTGGATCGAAAAACAAAAGAAAACGTGAACAATCTGGAAACGAAAGCGACACCAGGAAATCTTGCTGCGCAAAAACAGGCAGAAAGCGAAAAAAACAAGCAGCGTGCACCGAAGATGTGACCAAGGAAAAGCGGACGATCCAAAACATCGAAGCGGTTTTCCTAGGCGGTGAACCGCTTTGTTGCGTGAAAGACGTCGCGACGAACCCTCCTTGCCTTTTTTCCTCATGAAGTTGTCCCTCTATTTTTCATTGTTTCGATCCACATATGATAAAATAAAATGGAAAGCGCCGTCTATTTTTTCCTTTCCAGTTGGAAGAATCATTCATCGATCCAAGCAAATCGATGCATAAAGGAGATGGGCCAATGAAACAAGAATTGATCGAACGCTTCATCCGCTACGCGAAAGTCAACACTCAATCCGACCCAAACAGCCATACGTGCCCGTCGACTTCGGGACAGTGGGAGCTGGCGAGAATGCTCGTCGAAGAGCTGAAGTCGATCGGCATGGAAGACGTCACGGTCGACGAAAACGGCTACGTGATGGCGACGATGCCGGCCAATACGGACAAAAACGTGCCAGTGATCGGCTTTTTGGCTCATATGGACACCGCTCCGGAGTTTACGGGAGCCAACGTCAACCCGCAAATTATCGAACAGTACGACGGCGGGGACATCGTGTTAAACAAAGAACAAGGCATCATCTTGTCGCCGAACGACTTCCCGGAGCTTGCCCACTACAAAGGGCATACGCTCATCACGACCGATGGGACGACGCTGCTTGGTGCTGACGATAAAGCGGGGATCGCCGAAATTATGACCGCGATGAACTATCTCATTCAACACCCGGAAATCAAGCATGGCAAAGTGCGCGTCGCCTTTACGCCGGATGAGGAGATCGGCCGCGGGCCGCATAAATTTGACGTTGCCAAATTCGGCGCCCAATTTGCCTACACGGTCGACGGCGGGCCGCTTGGCGAATTGGAGTATGAAAGCTTTAACGCTGCCGAAGCGAAAATCACGATCAAAGGAAAAAACGTCCATCCGGGCACAGCGAAAGGAAAAATGATCAACTCGATCAAAATCGCCATGGAGTTCCAGCAGCAGCTGCCAGCCCATGAGGCGCCTGAGCATACGGAAGGATATGAAGGGTTTTACCATTTGCTTTCGTTCCAAGGCAGTGTAGAGGAAACGAAGCTTCATTACATCATCCGCGACTTTGACCGCGAACAGTTCGAGGCTCGCAAAGCGAAAATGAAAGAGATCGCGGCTTCGCTTGCGCAAAAATATGGAAACGACCGAATCACTCTCGAAATCAACGACCAATATTACAACATGCGCGAAAAAATCGAGCCGGTGCGCCACATTGTTGACATCGCCCACGAAGCGATGACGAACTTGAGCATTGAACCAAAGGTGAAACCGATCCGCGGCGGCACGGACGGGTCGCAGCTCTCCTACATGGGGCTGCCGACGCCGAACCTTTTCGCCGGCGGCGAAAACTTCCACGGCCGCTACGAATACATTTCCGCCGACAATATGGTGAAAGCGGCCGAAGTGATCGTGGAGATCATCAAGCTGTTCGAGCAAAAAGCATCTTGATCTGCGGAAAAACTCTCTTGAACGGTCTTTTTCTATCGTCCAAGCACAAGCGGCTGCAAGCCCGCCCATTAGGAGTAAAGAAAAGGTGTCCCGAGTCTTTTGGGGACACCTTCTTCATTAGATAAGCGACCGTTCGCCCTTCCATCATTTTTCCTCGGTCAACACCTGTTACGGAAGCCGGTTGATCCGCCCCTCGATCCGTGCTGAGAACGGTTGCTCAAGACCGCGAATATACGAAACAAGGGCATCCAAATCGACCGGGCCGACCTCGCGGTTTGTCCCTTGCGTCAACACCGTGAACCCATCGCCGCCGTCGGCGAGGAAGCTGTTGACCGTCACCGTGTACTCGGCGTCCGGTTTCAGCGGTGTGCCATCAGGAAGCTGAATGTCAATGACTTTTTCTCCGACCGGCTTGCTGGCGCTCCATGTATAGCGGAGGCCGGAGATTTGCAGCATGCGCGTTTGGGTTGGCTGCCATTGTTGATTCAAAAGCTGGCGGATTTGCGCGCCGGTGAGCGTCATTTTCACGAGCTGGTTGTTGAACGGCTGAACGTTGTACAATTCGCCCCACGTCACTTCGCCTTGTTCAATATCGGCGCGAATGCCGCCCGGGTTCATAAAGGCAAAATCGGTTTTCATCGCCGCCCGCTGGGCATCGGCGATCAAATTGCCCAAGGCGGACTCGCCGCTTTCGTTTTGTTCATCGGTGATCGTTTCGGCCGCTGTACCAATGACTTGGTTGACAAGCGGCGCGACTTTCGCTTCATATTTTTCAATGAGCGTCCGAATTTCCGGGTCCGGAGTGATGCCGTCATGATATGTCGTCACGATCTCCGCTTTTTTTGCGACGACGTCTTTCGTGCGTGGGTCGATTTTCAAATCGACATCAGAAAACGCCGTGCCGTATGAATACGACTGAACGAGCAGCTTGCCGTCCACAACCGCATTTAAATAGGCATGGTTATGACCGGCGAAAATCACGTCGACTTCATCATCGACATTTTTGGCGATATCGACAATTTCCCCGCTTGCGTTTGTCCCATCCGGATTGGATACGCCTGGGTTATGGGCGAGAACGATGATCGTTTGCACCCCTTTTTTCTTCAGTTCCCGGACCGCTTTGTTAATCGCTGTTGCTTCATCGATGAACTTGACTCCCGCGACGCCGCTTGGCGTCACAATCGTTGGTGTTTCCGTGAGCGTGACGCCGATAAATCCGATCGGCATGCCGTTGACCCGCTTAATCACATATGGCGGGAGAATCGGCTTTCCCGTTTGCGCATCAACGACGTTGGCGCTCACGTACGGAAAATCCGCTCCGGCGAAATCGCCGGTCGCCGGGTGGTATCCGCCATGGATCAAGCGGAGCATTTCCGCTACTCCTTCATCAAACTCATGGTTGCCAAGGGTGCCGACGTCAAAGCCGAGCTTATTGAGCACTTCGATCGTCGGCTCGTCCTGCAGCAGCGCCGATACTGGCGGACTCGCGCCGACCGCATCGCCGGCATGGACGAGCAGCGTATTTTTGTTTTCCGCCTCACGCTGTTTCAAATAAGCGGCCAAATAATCAGCCCGTCCGACTTCCCGCCCGCCGACTTTTCTCGTCACATTCAACTGGCCGTGGAAGTCGTTAATGCCTAACAGCTGCACCTCAATATAACGGTGCGAGGAAGCAGGCGGCTTTCCCTTGCTTTTCCCGTTCCCTGCCGCCCCAACTGGAGTCGCGGCCAGCACCGCTGCAGCAGCCAATGCGGATAGCACCCGTCTTCCCCATCGTTTGGAATTCTTCATTCCCGGTTCCCCTTTCTCTCGCCTTCTCGTTCACTCCCATTATATCCTTGCGAGTCAATACAATGATAGAGCAGAAAGGATGATTTTTCGTAAATATTTTGTAAATTCACAACTGACTGTTGAGAACAACAGAAACAAAAAAGACCGCCCGATAGAGTCTGTTGAACGTATCTCTTCGGACAGCCTTTCCCTTTTAGCTCGGTGGACAGCCTGCCGTGGGGCGGGTGTTCCCAAGAATCTCCCACCTCGAAGCACAAGCGTAGGTGCAAGAGCGTTCAACCGACCGCGTTTTTCTTGTTTAACGGAGCAACGCGAATGCCGGTCGTCTCCTCAAAATCGTACAACCCGCCCGGGAGATCGGCAAACCGCTCGAGTTCATTGTAAGCCGGAATGCCGTGGTACGCCATATCGAGCCCTTCTTCTTCCTCACGCTCTGTCGCCCGGAGCCCGACCGTTTTGGCGCATACGTTCGCGATGAGCGCACCGCTGACGAAGCCCCAAACGATGACCGTGAACGCGCCAAGCAGTTGGGTGATGAACAACGACGCATGACCGGTCGTCAACAATCCTTGCGTCGAGTCGAACAAACCGACGGCGAGCGTGCCAAACACCCCATTAAACCCATGAACCGCCACCGCACCGACCGGGTCATCAATTTTCAACGCATCGACCAACAGCGTCGCATAGACGACGATGACGCCGCTCACAAGACCGATCAGCACCGCGCTCCATTGCGAAACGAAGGCGCAACCGGCCGTAATGGCCACCAGACCGGACAATACACCGTTCATGACCATGCTTGGATCGGCTTTTCCGTACTTTTTCATCGTCACGAAGAGCGCCGACGCGCCCCCGGCCGCCCCTGACAGCATCGTGTTGAGGGCGATCGATGCCAATGCTTTATTGGATGCGTCGAGCGTACTGCCCGCATTAAACGCAAACCAGCCAAACCATAAAATGAACGCCCCAGCCGAAGCAAGCGGAATATTGCTCGGCGCAAATACGTTCACACTGCCATCCGAGTTGAACCGCCCTTTTCGCGGCCCGAGCCGCTTGGCGATCGCCAGCGCCGCAAAGCCGCCGAGCGCATGAATCGCTGCTGACCCTGCGAAATCTTTCATCCCAAGTTTCGCCAACCAGCCGTCGCTATGCCAAATCCAATGGCCCGATAATGGGTAAACGGCAGCGCAAACGAGAAGAACCGTCACAATGTATGCCTTAAAATTCATCCGCTCGGCAACCGCGCCGGAAATAATCGACACACACGCCACCGCAAACCCGATTTGAAACAAAACGAACGCCGCGCTAGGCAACGGAACAGACAACGAAATACGTTCCGGCGTCCCAAACAATGTCGTGCCGACCCATCCAAACGCATCATCGCCAAACATCAACCCAAAGCCAATGAACCAAAAGGCGAGCGCTCCAACGGTCAAATCAACGAAAATTTTCATTGTCACATTGACGGCGTTTTTCGTCCGCACCAGCCCTGCTTCCAGCAAGCTAAATCCGCCTTCCATAAACAGCACCATCGCCGCAGCGATGACGATCCACACTGCATTGACTTGCTCGATCATGCCTGTCCCTCCCGCTGATTGGCTAACTCGTCGATATCAAAATCCAACGTGCCCGTACGAATGTTGTACGCCTCAAACACCGGGTAGACGAAAATTTTCCCATCTCCGTCTTCCCCGGTTTGCGCAGCGGCGACAATGGTTTGAATCGTCCGCTCGACCATATAATCGGAAAGAACAATTTCCAGCTTCACTTTCGGGTGAAGCGTCACTTTGTAGTTTTTTCCTCGGTAAACTCCTTGCGTGTCCTTCTGTTTTCCCCGCCCAACGACTTGCGAAACGGTAAACCCGGTGATGCCGATCTGTTTCAGCCCTTTAATCGTATCGGTCAATTTTTCCGGCCGGATGATCGCTTCAATTTTTTTCATGTTTCCCGCCGCCCCCCTCAACCGTTTCTTGTGTAATAAAATATAACGTATTTATGTTAAAAATTATAACAATTAAAAGAGCTGTGTCAAGTATGAGGACAAAGTTTTTTTGCGCGCCGCCTATCGGGCATAACTCGAAGGAAAGCGGATCGGCAGGGTGTCCATCCAAACGACTGATCGCCGTTATCCGTTCTAACACAAAAAAGGTGTTCCGCAAACGATCGGAACACCTTTTTCATCGTATTGTCATTCGACGCTATGCCACGCGAAACGGCCATGAACGTCAAGCCCTTCTCCTTGTTAGATCGTCTCCTTCCCGCGCACGCCGTTGATCGAATAGCTCGCCGTAATGGCGGCATTTAACGAATGGGAAACGGAACAATATTTTTCTTTTGACAACCGAATGGCGCGGACGACCTTGTCTTCCGGCAAATCGCCTTCGAGCGCGTAATGAATATGAATCTCTGTAAACCGCTTTGGGTGGTCATCGGCGCGCGTTCCTTCGACTTCCATCGAAAACGCGCGGACATCAAGCCGCATTTTCCGCAAGATCAAAACGATGTCAATGCCGGTGCAGCCGGCTAAGGCGTGAAGCAAAAGCTCCATCGGCCGAGCGCCTGAATCGTTGCCGCCGACGTCTTTCGCGGCGTCGATCGGAATCACCACACCGGAAGCGCTTTGGCCGCTGAATGACATGTTTCCGTTCCATACAACCGTCGTTTTCATCATGGTCGCTCCTTTCTCATCTGTCCGGGGTCGGACGGACTTTCCGACAGCCCGTTTCTTCTTTTCAGTTTAGCGGCTATGTCCTTGAAATGCAAAATTCCTGTCTACCGTTTTCGCTCATGCATGTTAAAATAGAAACATGCACAAACTTGTTGAGTAAAGGGTGTTTGATTCGATGACCGCACTCATTTTGCTTCTTGCTTATCTTCTCGGCTCGATTCCGTTTGGCCTTCTTGTCGGGAAAATCGGCTACGGGATCGACATCCGCGAACACGGGAGCGGCAATCTTGGGGGAACAAACACGTTCCGCGTGCTTGGGGCGAAAGCGGGAACGATCGTCATTGTCGGCGATATGCTAAAAGGGACGCTGGCGGCGAGCCTGCCGATGCTTTTTTCCGTCCCCGTGCATCCGCTTTTGGCCGGGGCGATCGCCGTGGTCGGCCATATGTATCCGGTGTTCGCCAAGTTCCGCGGCGGCAAGGCGGTGGCGACATCGGGCGGGGTGATGCTGTTTTATTCTCCGTTGTTCTTTTTGTCGCTCATCGCCGTGTTTCTTGTCGTCTTGGCTGTTTCACGCTACGTCTCCCTGTCATCGATGGCCGCGGCGCTGTATGCGGTCGTGTACACCGTCTTTTTCACTGACGACATTCCATTGACGGTGGCAGTGTTGTTGCTGGCTTCGTTTATCTTTTATCGTCATCGCGCCAACATTCAACGCATCTTGAACAAAACGGAGCCAAAAGTGAAATGGCCAGGCAAACGCTCATGACGACGGACGGAGAAAGGAGTTTGTTGCGTTGAGATTGCCGGAAGCATTTGTCGCGAAAATGAAGAAGCTGCTTGATGAAGAAGCAGACGAGTTTTTCGCTGTTTATGAAAACGAAAAAATCAACGGCTTGCGCGTCAATCCGTTGAAAACCGACCCGGGCGCATGGGCAAAAACGGCGCCCTTTTCCCTTTCCCCGGTGCCGTTTTGCCCGACCGGGTTTTATTATGAGCCGGACGAACAGCCGGGAAAGCATCCGTACCATGCGGCCGGCCTGTATTACATTCAAGAACCGAGCGCGATGGCGGTCGCCGAAGCGCTGCGTCCCGCCCCTGGGGAGACAGTGCTTGACTTGTGCGCCGCCCCTGGCGGGAAAACGACCCAGCTTGGAGCGATGATGGAAAACAAAGGGCTGCTTGTCGCCAACGAAATCCACCCGAAACGGGTCAAAGCGCTCGCAGAGAACGTCGAACGGTTCGGCTTGACGAACACCGTTGTCGTCAATGAAACTCCCGAGGCGCTTGCCGAGCGGTTTCCAGGCTTTTTTGACAAAATTTTAGTCGACGCCCCCTGTTCCGGCGAAGGCATGTTTCGCAAGGATGAAGAGGCCGCTTCGTTTTGGAGCCCGGCTTACGTCGAAGAGTGTGCGGCCAGACAGCGGCGCATTTTGGAAAGCGCCTATGCGATGCTGAAAGAAGGCGGCATTCTCGTCTATTCCACGTGCACGTTCTCTCCTGAGGAAAACGAGCAAACGATTGAATGGCTGCTTGAGGCGCACGATGATTTGCGGTTGCTGCCAATTGCGAAAATCGGCGGCATCGAGCCGGGGCGGCCGGAGTGGACGAAAACCAATCGATCCGATCTCGTACACGCCGCCCGCCTTTGGCCGCACCGTCTGAAAGGGGAAGGGCATTTTGTCGCCAAACTGCAAAAACAGCGGCCCACCCCGCCTTGGCGGGGGCGGTGGGCGAAATCGAGCGCGCCAAAAGCCGCTATCCGCCTGTATCGACAGTTTGAACAAGAGGCATTGCGGACAAAACGAGACGGCACGTTCGTGTCATTTGGCGCCCATTTGACTGTGTTGCCCGAGCGTTGCCCGGATTTGTCCGGTTTGAAAATCGTCCGCGCCGGGTTGCACTTAGGGGATGTGAAAAAAGAGCGGTTTGAGCCGAACCATGCCCTTGCCTTGGCGCTGCGGACAGAGGAAGCGAAACATGTGCTTGACCTATCGAGCGCGAGCCGCGAAATCGTCCAATATTGGCGCGGGGAGACGCTTTCCACCAACGGCAACCGCGGTTGGCTGCTTGTGGCTGTGGATGGATTTCCGTTCGCCTGGGGGAAAGAAGTGAAAGGAACGGTGAAAAACTTTTATCCGAAAGGGCTGCGCCTCGTCTAAAACGTCGGAAAAGCGGATGGCAAAGGAGCTCCCAACCGCAAAAAAGACTGTCCTGCAAACGCGGACAGTCTTTTTTACTGGTGCTGCTTGGTCGGAATCGTTAAGGTAAACACGATCTCATCGGCGGCCAAATCGATTTTTTTCGCCGCGACTTGATAGCTGTTGCCAAAGCGAATGTCAGTGAGTGCGACGTAGACACGGGTGTGCTCCGGGTCAATCGCCACTTCATCGGGCAGCGGGGCGTGCTTTTGCAAGTAGCGAAGCACATACGTCACCGGCAGCTTCCAATCGCCAAGCGAAATCGTCGGCTCCGTGAGCTCGACATTCCCTCCTTTGACCACTTTTGGCACAAACGAGACGACGAGTTCGACCGGACGACCTAAAATAGGGATTTCGCTTGAAACATAGACGCGATCGGCGAGCCAAACGCGGTATTGCAGCGAATGGCCTTTCGTTTTTTTCACCAAATAATCGTTAATGACGGCGTTCAAATGTGCTTTCTTCGAGTAAACAGTAAATGAGACTCCTTCGACATCCGGGTGCGCCGGCCGTTTCACCGGCGGAGACGGCTTAAGCAGCCAGGCGGCGGCTAAAACAATGACCGCCGCGTTGACAGCCGCCAACATCCAAAACGCTCGTTTCCAATTCATTGCAATAAGCTCCCTACCCACCACTCTTTTTGTTGATCTAACGCTTCATACACTCGCATGGCAATCTGTTCGTATCCTGCGGCATTCGGATGAAATTCGTCGCGATGAAGTAATTCGTCGCGGTCGATGAAGATGTCTTGAATATCAACGAAGATCGTCCGGTCATACCGTGAAAGCACTGCCCGGCTGGCGCTGTTCCACTCAGCGATGACGTCATCGATTTCCGGAATGTTCGGCAACGTGCTGGAAAACGGATTGTATAAGCCGACGAGCACAACGACCGCATCCGGGTTGACGGTGCGCAACGAGATCAACAGATGGTCGAGCCGGTCGGCAAACATTTCCCTCGCTTGCCGAAACCGCTCGCGCGACAAGTCCAAAAAGTGCGAACGAACGACGTTCATCACATCGTTGCCGCCAATTGTCAGCACTATCACATCCGCCTGCCCGAGCTCCTTTCGATGAGCGGCAATGACCGGCTCGAGGTCGACGATACGCCGGCCGCGCTTGCCGAAATTCGTCACTGTCACCGTTCGCACCCCTTCTTCTGCCGAAAGGAGCGGGACAAGGCGGCCGACATAGCCGCCTTTCCCTTCGCCGTCTCCCACTCCTTCCGTCAACGAATCGCCTAAAGCGACCAAATGAATATCTTTCGGCAGCGGCTTCGCTTCCAGCAGTTTGCCGGCCGCTTCATTCGGGTGCTCCAGTTTCCCGCCGGCTGAAAAGGCGGCGCATCCGACAAGCAGCCAACTCCATATGATCAGCCATCCCCATCGTTTCACGTTTGACACCTGCCTTTTGCCGCAACAAGGGAGAGGCGAAAAGAAGGCAAAACAGCGGCACCGCCTTTGCCTTAGCGCGACGACTGCAAAATTTCGATATGCTCCAAAATCGTGTCATACGGCACATTTTCCACGCCGTTGTACGTTTGCGCCACTTTACCGTCCGGACCGACTAAATAAAAGCTTGTGCCGTGGATGACTTGGTCATCATTGGCGGGCTTTTGCACGATCGTTTTAAAGCTTTTTTGCGCCAGCTCGCTGATTTCGGCGAGGCTGTATCCGGTCAGCAAATGCCAGTTTGATAGATCGTCTGTAAACTGTTTCGCATAGGCTTCGAGTTTTTCGGGCGTATCGACTTCGGGGTCGACGCTGAACGAAACAAATTCCACATCAAGCCCTTTTTCTTCCGCCTTTTCCTTCAATTTCGCCATATGGGCCGTCATCGGCGGACAAACCGTTTCACAATTCGTAAAAATAAAATCGGCGACCCATACTTTTCCTTTCAAGTCGCGAAGCCCAAACGGCTTGCCGGACTGATCGACGAACGTAAAGTCGGCGACCGGCCAGTTTTTGGCGTCCGGAATCGTTTTTCCGCACGCCGCGAGCAAACAAACTGCCACGATCATCATCCGTTTCCACATCGCTCGTTCATCCTTTTCCGTCTACATCATTTTTCCTTCGAGCTGCACTTATTCTCGATCTGGTTCTTCAGTATAGTACATGAGCGCAAGCGCCCCAGGGCCGGTGTGAATGGAAATGACCGGCGTCGTTTCAACCCGCGTGTGGCCGATCATGCTCGAAACCATTTCGGCGGGCACTGCCGCCGGCACATCGGCTGTCGAATCGGTTACAATTTTTACGTTTTTCATCGATTCACTCCCGTATGCATCAAGGGCGAATCCAGTTCCAAGGACGCCCCGCGGCGTTCAATCAAGCGGCCATGCGGAGTTTCCGCCGAACTTTTCGTTTCTCCCCCATCGTCATCTCGTTTCAATTATATAACGAAACCGCCCAAAATCCCACCAAAAAAAAGTTGTTTTGCCGGCCAGAGGCAAAACAACAACGATCATGCATTATGCTTTAACACCGTCTCTTTAAAGATCTGTTCATATACAGGCCATTTCAGCACTTTCTTCAAATGTTCGCGGAACGAATACACAGAACGGCTCGTTCTCGATCGGTACACCTTTGCAATAAACGCCTCCAAGCGCAGTTGGACCATGAATCGGTACGTGTTCTCTTCCTCCAATACAGGAATTTCGATAATCTTCACTTTCTGCCCATACGCGTTTTTGAACTCGAGGCTTTTGAATAGCAAAATATCAATCCTCTTTTTCACCGATTTACTTCTATTATACACCAATCCGGTGAAAAAGTATGTCGGAATGCGGCGAATTTGTTCCGACTTTTTTCGTATTTTTTCGTTAGATCAATAAATGGAACAAGTTCGGGTCTTTGTTCACTTCTTGGAACGGGAAGCCTTTTTTCTTCATCCGCTCGATGAGCGGCGCGTAGTCTTCGCGCCGTTTCAGCTCGATGCCGACGAGCGCCGGGCCGCTTTCTTTGTTGTTTTTCTTCGTGTACTCAAACCGGGTGATGTCATCGGTCGGCCCAAGTACTTCATCCAAAAACTCGCGCAACGCCCCAGCCCGCTGCGGGAAGTTGACGATGAAATAGTGTTGCAGTCCTTCGTAAATCATCGAGCGTTCTTTGATTTCCTGCATCCGGTCGATGTCGTTGTTGCCGCCGCTGACGACGCAGACGACCGTCTTGCCGCGGATTTGTTCCTTGTAAAAATCAAGCGCGGCGATCGGCAGCGCCCCCGCCGGTTCGGCGACAATGGCGTTTTCGTTGTACAGCTCCAAAATCGTCGTGCACACTTTCCCTTCCGGAACGACGACGATGTCATCAAGCACCCCGCGGCATAAGGCGAACGTCTTTTCCCCGACCGTCTTGACGGCAGCCCCATCCACGAACTTGTCGATTTCCTCGAGCGTCACGACATGTCCGCGCTCGAGCGCCGCTTTCATCGACGGGGCGCCAGCCGGCTCGACGCCGATCACCTTGGTGGACGGAGAAATGCTTTTCACATACGTCCCAAGTCCGGCCATCAATCCCCCGCCGCCGATGCTGGCGAACAAAAAGTCGATCGGTTCATCGCAGTCGTTTAACACCTCGACGCCAATCGTCCCCTGTCCGGCAATGACGTATTCATCATCAAACGGATGGATGAACGTCCGCCCTTCCGCCTCGGCGCACTTCACCGCTTCGTTGTATGAATCATCAAACGTGTCGCCGACAAGCACGATCTCGACCATGTCTTTGCCAAATAGCTGCACTTGCGACACTTTTTGCCGAGGCGTGGTCGCGGGCATGTAAATTTTCCCATGCACGCCAAGCGCCCGGCACGAGTAAGCCACTCCTTGGGCATGGTTGCCGGCGCTGGCGCATACCACCCCGTTTCTCCGCTCCTCATCGGTTAAATGCTTCATCCGGTTGTACGCCCCGCGCAGCTTAAACGAACGCACGACTTGCAAATCCTCGCGCTTTAAGTAGACATTGCATTCATAGCGCTCGGATAACAGCGGGTTTTTTTGCAGCGGCGTATGGGAAACAACATCCTTCAGCGTATGATACGCGATCAAAATGTCCTCGACGTATACCGCCCCTTGCTTTCGTTTCAGCTGTTGTTCCATGTTCTCGTTCCCTTTCTTTCTAAGTTGTCTTTGATTTGTAGATTATATCACAAATTCGCAAAAAGAAAAGGGAATTTTCGAAAAGTTTTTGAGTGAAGATGGGCTGGCTCGCGATCATCGCGATTGTCCCGCTTTACCGGGCGCTTCCGCCGGCCGGACTCACGTTTTTGGCCTGACGCCATCCGATGAGCGCCGTCCTTCCTGCTCGAAACCTCTCCCTAGCCACCTCACCAGACGGCAACGCGGCGAATGTGCAACACCTGCACGGCGAACTACTTCTTAATGCGCAAGCGGACAGAAAAAACGACCGGCGCTATGCCCGGTCGTCCTCTTTTTTGAACTCTTCTTCCTCGGCAAATTCCGTCGCCCATCTTCCCTCATCATACCAGCGGTGCGCTTCTTCCCGTCTTGCTTCTTCGTGCACATGGTTTTCCATATACAAATGGAAAAACGCTTCAACCGCTCCGATCGCCAAGGCGCTGAAAAACGCGCCGTACGCCATGTTGACGGACGGGGCAATGAGTGCAAAGCTGACCGGCCAAATAAGCAAAAAGGAAAGCAGCACGTCAAGAGCGGCAGCGACAAAATGGCCGACGCGCGGCAACACGAACAGATCGCCGATAATATAAGAAACAAGCGCCGTCACGATCGTCATGAGTGAAATCAAGGAAAGCGGGGCATTGAAGATCGTAAACATCGAAAACAAGACGACGCTCCAAGCGGCCAGTTTGACGACAAACGGAACGATATGCTTCATCGTCTTCCTCCATTTCCATCGTTGTTCTAGTTGTTATCGTTCCTTTTTTGCCCCGCTTCTATGCAGAAAAAACACACTTGACCGTTCGGCGCGGTCGGTTTCAAAACGTTCGTATCCCGACTAAAAAAGACGTCCCATGTTTTTGGGACGCCTTCTTCAACTTTCCGTACGCCAGCTGCAAACGCACGTTCATGCCAACGTACGATATGTGCCTATTTTGTCTCTTTCCGCTCGTAAATGAGAAAGGCGTGTTCATACGGATTTCTTTCGTCTTTCACCCCCGGCGTATAGGAAACGATGTCCCACTCATCTTCCAAAATAGGGGGATAAAACGTATCGCCGGGGAAGGAAGCAAAAATTTTCGTCACATACAGCCGATCAGCGATGGGCATCGTCACTTCAAACAATTCAGCCCCGCCGATGATAAACACTTCATCGGCGCGAGCAGCGATCCATTGCTTTACTTCCTCAAGCGAATGAAGCACAAGGCAGCCTTCCGGGCGAAACGAGCGGTTGCGCGTGACGACGACGTTTTCCCGCCCAGGAAGCGGGCGGCCGATCGCTTCAAACGTTTTGCGCCCCATCACGATGGCATGGCCCATCGTCACCCGTTTAAAATACGCCAAATCGGCCGGCAAATGCCAAGGCAAGCGGTTGTCTTTGCCGATCACCCGGTTTTCATCCATCGCCACAATGTGCGAAATCATGCCGCCCCTCTCCTTTACACGGCTACCGGCGCTTTAATCGCCGGATGCGGGTCATAGCCGACGATCTCGAAATCGTCGTATTCGTAGTCGAAAATGGACGACGGCTTCCGTTTGATCACGAGCTTCGGCAGCGGGCGCGGCTCGCGCGTCAGCTGCAGTTTCGCTTGCTCAAGATGGTTTTTGTACAAATGGACGTCGCCGCCGGTGAAAATGAGTTCGCCGACATCGAGGTCGCACTGCTGGGCGATCATATGCGTCAAGAGCGCATAGCTGGCAATATTAAACGGCAGCCCTAAAAACGTATCAACGGAGCGCTGCTGCCACATGCACGACAACCGACCGTTCGCGACATAAAACTGAAATGCATAATGGCACGGCGGCAGCTTCATCTCGTCCAATTCCGCCACGTTCCAAGCGCTCACAAGCAGCCGGCGTGAATTCGGATTTCGTTTGATCTCCTCGACGACCCAGGCGATCTGGTCGATTGTTTTCCCGTCCGCCCCTTTCCATGAGCGCCATTGCGCGCCGTAAATCGGGCCGAGGTCGCCGTTTTCATCCGCCCACTCGTCCCAAATCGTCACGCCATTCTCCTGCAAATAGCGGACGTTCGTATCGCCTTTTAAAAACCAAAGCAGTTCATAAATGATGGAGCGAATATGCAATTTTTTCGTTGTCACGAGCGGAAATCCATCTTGCAAGTTGAAGCGGAGCTGGCGGCCGAACACCGACAGCGTGCCGACGCCCGTGCGGTCCTCTTTTTCGACGCCGTTTTCTAAAATATCCTCCAATAACTGCAAATATTGCCGCAATGTTCTCACCTCACGCTCTATCATATCATAAAGCAACGCATGGTGAACCACTTGTCCATAAAAAAACGAGCCTTTTACGAGGCCCGTTCCGCCAATCCGCGGATCAACGCATATGTTCTCGGCGCTGCCGCCCGCAACGTTTGCCGCGTCTCTTCGCTTGCATAATAATAGGCAAACGCCTCGGCAAAATACTCTTCCGGATAGGTCAAAAAATAATATTCGCCAGGAAAGAGCCGCGGCGCCTCCTCCCGCCAAATCGCTTGAAATTCGTCCGTTTCATGAATGCGGTCAAATACAATGTAATCGAGCGAATGAGCAAACTCATGCAACTCCAAATTGACCGAGCCATGCCCTTTTCCTTTTTCGCTATGGCCGAGGCGGACAAGCACTAAATGCGACCCGCCGATGCCCGGCACGTCATCCCATGTTTTCGAACCCGGCATATAACCGCGCGGCGTTTTTCCGCGCAAATGGCGGGCCGTCGGCTCATCGGTGATCGGGCCGGTTAACAGTTGGATGTAAATATGGTGATCTGCCGCCTGCTCTAAAATCGTGCGATCAATGCGGGCGAGCGTCCGGATCGTTTCATTCGCTTCAGAGGCGGAAAACTCCGTCTCCGGCACGATGATGATGCGGCCAAGCACATCATGAGACGGAACACCCCTAAGGCCAAGGCTGCTTTCTTCAAGCAGCACGCCATGGGCAGCCGGATACGGCGAGAACGACAGAAGGGGAATGGCGAACAGCGCCGCCAGCAAGCTAGTGAGTAGCCGTTTCATCGTGGTTCCCCCGCTTCTTTCAATCTATGAAAATCATATCATAGAACGAAGCGGGGAAAAACGCGCAAAATCAGGAAAACGCCGCAGGCGATTATGTACGCCAGTTCGGCGGCGTATTTTTTGACCAGTAGATTTTCCCGAGTTCATGATGGGCTTGAAACCCATCATCGCATGTATGATAGTGAAACTGAAACCAATATCCGTCTTGCGGCGGATGCTCGCGGCGGACGTGAAAGCGGATCAAATCCTCTCCCGTATCCGCCCGATACAAATGAAAAATGCGCTCCCCGAGCCCGCCGGACGGGTTCTCTGACACGGCCAAATAGCGAAGCTCCTCCTCCGGATAGCGCGCGGCAAGCTCGGCGATCACTTCTTCAATGCGCGGCAAAATGACGGCGCGAAACTCATCTTCAATGACCGGAGCGATTTTGCGGCCGAACTTTTCATAGGACTGGACAACTGCCTTTTCCATCGTCCGCTCAATGAATTGAGCTCGCGTCAACGAAACAGCTTCCGCGGCAGGACTTGCCGGACTGTGCTGCCAATCGGAAGACGATGCATCATCTGACGGCGGCTCTTTGGCCGCGAGCAGCGAAGCGGGCGGTGTGACAAGTCCAAACGTGCAAACCGTAATGGCAGCAACAAGCGTTTTTCGAAGCCAAGACGGCAGCTTCATCGTCTTCACCTCCCGCTACCGCCGATCAGCGGCCGGAGACGCGAACAAGCCGGTTGCCTTGAGTTTCTCGACTGCCAGGCGCAAAACGTTTTCCGGCTGCACAAGGGCGATGCGCACGTAGCCTTCGCCGCTCGGCCCGAACGCGTGCCCAGGCGTCACGACGACGCCGGCTTGGTCGATCAGCGCCTTTGCAAACGAAAGCGATGTAAAGCCGTCCGGAATTTTTGCCCACACGAACATGCCGGCTTGCGGACGGTCAACCGTCCAACCGATGTCAGCGAGTCCATCCACGAGCGCATCGCGGCGCGCTTGATAAATCATGCGGCTCTCAGCGCAAAAGCCGGCGCCATGGCGGAGCACTTCCGCGGCCGCTTTTTGCAGCGGCCAAAAAATGCCGTAGTCCAAATTCGACTTAAACTCGGCAAACGCACGAATCACCTCGGCATTTCCGCACAAGTAGCCGACCCGGCAGCCGGCCATGTTGTAGCTTTTTGACAACGAATTGATCTCCACGCCAACGTCCTTTGCGCCTGGAACAGAAAGAAAACTCACCGGTTTGTTTCCGTCATAATACAGCTCGCCGTAAGCAAAATCGGAAACAACGAGGATATCGTACCGCTTCGCAAACTCGACCACTTCGCGATAAAATGATTCTGTCGCTACAGCTGGAACCGGATTTCCAGGGAAGTTGATAAACATGATCGTCGTCCGTTTGGCGATGTCCTCCGGGATCGCACGCAAATCCGGCAAAAAGCTGTTTTCCTCCCTCAGCGGCAGAAAATACGGCACCGCTTCCGCCATCGCCACCCCCGCCGCATACGCCGGATACCCGGGATCCGGCAATAGAATGACATCCCCCGGGTCGGCGAACACCATCGGCAAATGAACGAGCCCGTCTTGTGACCCGATCACGTACGTCACTTCCGTCTCTGGATCGAGCACGACGCCATGCGCCGTCCGATAATAATCGGCGACCGCTTCATGAAACTCGCGAATGCCCTTTAATGTGTAGCCGTACGCATTCGGCTCGTTGGCGTAGCGGGCGATCGCCTCACGCACAAACGGCGCCGGAGGCAAATCCGGGCTGCCAACGCTCAAGTCGATCCACTCGTCATGAAGATGGCGCTGCTTTTGCCGATACGCCGTCAACTCGGCGAAAATCGATACCGAAAACGCGTTCATTCGTTTCGCTTTTTTCACGGTTCTTCCTCTCCTTTTGCAAGACAAAGACGGCATTTTCTTTTTGCTTTTGTTGGTATATACTTTTATCATAGTTCCGAAAGAAGACACCCGCTTCAACCGCGTGAAGGTCGCAGCCCAGCGATCAGCGGCAAATGGATGTCGGTTGGCGTCAGCCAAAACACATGATAAAATCAAGGTATATCATGTTCTTTGTGAACTGGATATAGGGGGTTGCATGGAGAATATCCAATGCGAAAACCAAGCAAAGCCTTCCATGCGTAAAATATCCAAGGCGCGAAAGAACTCCGAATCGTCGGATGCCTAGGGTTGGGACGACCCGAAGTCACGCTCAGGGAGACGAAAGAATGCTTTCGTCGTGGAACTGAGAAGCTCCCACTTCAAGCAAAGCGAAGTGGGGGTAGTTCACATGAATAGTGTATCATAGATTCTCAGCGAAAATATAGACAGAAAGGCGGGAAAAATGAAACATGAACACGATCTTTTTTGCGGCCAGCCTCATTACATTGCTTTACTTTATTTATAGTTGTATCGCCAACGCCTAAACGCTCTTGGCGATCCATCCAGCTCCCTTGGCATTCTGTTGGATGCGAAGGGAGTTTGCGCGTGAAAACGACAAAAGGAGCCCCGCATCGGGAGCTCCTTTTTAATCGATTTTTGTTTTTTTGCGGGCAGAGTCAAGCTCGAACGCGCCTGTCTCCGTCTCCGTCGTGCCTTGCCCTCGAACATCTGGGGCGCTGACGCCCGTTTTCGAACGATCTTTTTTCCGCTTCGGCACGCCGATCACCTCCGCCCTTATCGTTCCCGCCAACGCGCCGTTGTATGCGGAACAAAAGCAGTTTGCTCCTCGCTCGCACCGCATCAGCCGCAATATTTGTCAAACGCAGCCAAAATATTTTCCATCACGTCCTCCATCGAGTGAAACTCGATGTCTTCGCGCGGAATGAAGTGAACGACTTCTTTTCCTTTTAAGAGCGCCATCGACGGCGAAGACGGCGGATAGCCGACAAAGTATTCGCGCATTTTCGCCGTCGCTTCTTTATCTTGGCCGGCAAATACGGTGACGAAATGATCCGGCTTTTTCTCGCTCCGCAGCACCGCCTGCGTCGCCGCCGGGCGCGCCAATCCAGCGGCGCAGCCGCACACCGAGTTGACAAAGACAAACGTCGTTCCTTCCACTTGTTCCATAAACTGCTCGACTTCCTCGCTCGTGCGCAATTCGCGGAAGCCGGCGCGGACGAGTTCATCCCGCATCGGCTGCACGAGCTGGCGCATATATTCTTCATACGCCATCGACATGGCCATCATCCCTCCACCCTATAGTCGCTGTGCTATCAGCATACTATACTTCCGGTGCAAAAATCAATGAAGATGACTGCTGTGATTCCCTATTCACCTTTTCCTGACGGCCAAAAAATGATGCCTCAAGCTTCGGCAACATTTCAGCAATGACGAATAAAGCCCTGGAGGATGGACTCCAAAGGCTTTGCTTGGATTCGGGAACATGTTCTGAAAAGCGAATGCGCAGACGTAAAGAAAATTAGAAACCCGATTTAATTGTAATAAATTGAAGAATAATCGGCGCACCTTTTGGCGGCGGCTCGGCCGTCTTCAATGTCAGCTTCCCTTTTTCCACCTCATACAGTTTTTCCGGTTGCAGCACCCCATTAATAAACAAGTTGATCCATGATACATGTTTCGGATCTAAAATACCGCGGTCGCCGTACTCTCTCAGTTCATCGTCGTCTGTATAGACGGTTTTCACTCCGTCTGATATGGTGTTATACTGGTACGTTTCCGCCTGCAAGACACGCGGAGGGAAGTGGAGCGCCACACGGAGAGGAATGGTCAGTACAGCATGGGTCCAATCGTATACTTTGGAAGCAGCGATCACATGTTTTGCTGCTGAAGATGTCCGTTTCATTCGTTTGCTCACCCAAACACACCATATTGTTTCGTGATCATTTCACTCCGCAAGATATTCTGCATTAGTATATTCACCTCCCATCTCCAAAGTGAATAGCAAACAAAATGGCAGGTTAATGAACGGTAGTAAAAAATCACTATATTCCACTTAATTCCGTCTATTATAACAGGATCATAAAACGACCAAATTCGTTTAAAATGTTTGTTTCATATTCAAATTCACTGGTAAAACAGGCTGGTATAGCAGGGCAAAAACATCATTTTTCTCCCATTGCAGCAATCGCCGAGCCATCCTCTGTAATTAATCCATACAATAAAATGAACCTATGGCACCGGCTGATTGCCAACAGAGTTCCAGATACTAAAAAGAACGGATGATAATTGGCTCAGCTTCGGGGCCACAGCATGTTAAACACAAAATGGAGAAGGGGAGATTGTATGGCTTTACAATTAATTAAATTGTTTGTCGCCGCTACTACCACGACAGAGGTTGCACCAGACGTCGCAAGATTTTTTTACATCACAACAGCTGAAATAGCAGAAGGAGCAACCTTAACGATCGACGCAGCCAGCTTTTTGCAAGACGACGGCAGCCAAGCGACAGAGTTGCCAGCATTGGCAACTAACAATAGCTACTTTAACGTGTACATTAACGGCGTTTTGCAAATGGAAGGGATATCGACGTACACTCCAGGAGCTACCGGCGTCGGGTCACTGTCCATTACCGTCCCGACCGGAAGCGGCTCGATTCCAGCTAACACCCCGGTTGTGCTCGAAATTGTCCAATTCGCTCCAAGCTCCAACACTACTGTGACAACGTAACAGCAATACTCTTTTCGATCATAAAAACAGGCGCACCGATGGGCGCGCCTGTTTTACTGTTCCGTTTCGTTTTCTTTCTTCCGGCTCTCCGTCATCTGCTTCCAGATGGAGCCTTTCGCTTCTTCGCCGCCTTCGATTCGTTCGATCGCCATTTTCACTTGCAAGCTCACTTCAAATTCCGGATCGTTTTCCGCCGCTTTTAACGCCGGCAGCGCCGATTCGTCGCCGACTTCATACAAAAACATGGCCGCGCGCCAACGGACGAGCTTGCTTTCGTCCTTTATCGCTTCGATCATGGCCGGAATGGCCTCCGGATCGCCGATGTCGGACAAACAGTCGCCGGCGGTGCGGCGGACAGCGACAGCAGGATCTTTTAACGCTTCATACAAATACGGAAGCACCTTTTTGCCGCCGATCATGCCGAGATACGCCGTCGCCAGACGGCGAATCGCCATTTTTTCATCCTTGAGCGCCTTCGCCAACACCGGGATGTCGTCTTCGGTCGGCTCGGCCATTTGTTCGAGCGCGGCATACCGTTTGCGCCAATCCGGGTCATCGAGCATCTCGCTCGTCACTTTGAGGCTTGGACGCTTTTGCGCCGTTTTTTCCTGCTCACCGCGGCGGAACATGTTGACGATCCGCTCCAGCCGCTCGGGCGGATAGGCTGCCGACAGCTCATCGACCATTTCGCGGCCGATTTCCTCAAACGTGCCGTAGCGCACTCCTTTTTCGACCCATTTGCGCTCAAGCACAACATTTCCTGCGTATTTTTGCGCCTCAATGACCGCGTCCATAAACGGTTTCGGCAGCCCGACGCGGTGTTCGCGCTCCCCATCGACAAGCTTCACTTGCATCGGCAGACCGTACAGCATTTGCACGAACACTTTCACTTCGCCGAAATGTTCGTTTCCTTTCGGCTTTGCCTCGGCGCCGTCATCCACTTTCTCGCCGAACACTTCGCGCACTTTCGCCAAAATGTCGCGCCAGTCGTATTTCGGATGGCGTTCAATAGCCAAAAAATCAGCGACATGGTAAATGCCTTTCACTCCGTCAATGCGCATCAATGCTTGAATAAGCGGCGGCGCTTGATCGATGTTGTCCGGTTTGTAGTTATGGCGCGTGCCGGAAGGCAATTCTTCATCAAGCAATATTTTCATCGTGTTCGGGCTTGGCGTCGGCTCAATCGCTTGAATGCGCAAGCGTTACCCCTCCTTGCCTTACAGCAGCTTTTCAATTTCCTTTCTCAGCTCGCTTGGCTTTGTTTGCGGTGCGAAACGAGCTACAATCTTGCCGTTGCGGTCGACCAAAAACTTCGTGAAATTCCATTTGATCGCCTTTGTTCCCAATGCCCCCGGTGCTTGCTCTTTCAAATATTGAAACAGCGGATGGGCGTTGTCGCCGTTGACTTCGACTTTGGCGAACATTGGGAATGTCACGCCGTAATTTAGCTGGCAAAACTGCTCGATTTCCTCTTCCGTCCCCGGCTCCTGGCCGCCGAATTGGTTGCACGGGAAACCAAGCACGACAAACCCGCGATCGCGATATTCGTCATACAGCTCCTGCAGTTCTTTATACTGCGGGGTAAAGCCGCAGCGGCTCGCCGTGTTGACAATCAACAGTACGTTGCCTCGATAGACGGAAAGCGGTTGTTCCTCTCCGCGAATTGTTTTGGCGCTGAATTCATATACACTCATGATTTTTCACCTCATCCCCATCATAGCGGATTTCACCGTTTGTTTCCACTTTTTGCGCCACTACTGCCCGGCGAACAGCTGCAATTGTTCAAGTGATGAAACCATATACGGCACCATCTCCGGCAAATCGGCGGCGTTTTCCTCATAAATGAGGCGTGCAAATTCGACCACGGCTTCATTTTCATACGGACCGCGTTCATGCGGAAACGTAAAGCGGAGCGTTTGCCGTACGATTCGCTCCTCCCCCCAAATCGTCCGCAGCGTTCCTTCAATGAGCGCACAAACGGACGAGCGGCGAACCGGGAGGGTAAACAGAAGAGCGAGCCGGCAGCCGGCCCGGCCGTGATAGAGACGCTCATTGACCAGCTCAGCAAAATCAAGCGAAAGCCGCGCGGTGCAGACGACGGGCGGATCGGGCGCATCATTCAGCCGAAATGAAATGGCGTACTCCCGGAACAAACGGGCCAAATCGACAAGGTCGCGGCGGTTGACGACGGCAATCTTTCCTTGCAAGTCAGCATCATACACCGCCCCTTCCAACACCGTTTTCAAGTTGTCAAACGCCGTCGGATCCATTCGTTGTTCCTCCTTATTTCTTCGGGCTTATGAATGCCTTTCGACAGAAAAAATGAATTGAAGAAAATCGATAAACTTTTTATAATGAAATTATTTAAAAAATGAGAACGAAACGGAGGGGACATCGTTGCCAATCAACATTCCAAAAGACTTGCCTGCCAAAGAAATTCTCGAACAAGAAAACATTTTCGTCATGGATGAAGAACGGGCGTATTCACAAGACATCCGTCCGCTCAATATCGTCATTTTAAACTTGATGCCGGAAAAAGAAAAAGCAGAAACACAGCTGTTGCGCCTGCTCGGCAACTCGCCGCTGCAAGTGAACGTCACCTTTTTGCGCCCAGCGACCCATGAGCCCAAAACGACAAGCAAACATCATTTAGAACAATTTTACACGATTTTCCCGCACATCCGCCATCGCAAGTTCGACGGGATGATCATCACCGGAGCGCCGGTCGAGCAACTGCCGTTCGAAGAAGTTACGTATTGGGATGAGCTGACCGATATCATGGAATGGACGAAAACAAACGTCACGTCAACGTTGCATATTTGTTGGGGGGCACAAGCTGGCTTATACTATCACTACGGCATTCCGAAATACCCGTTGCCGGAAAAATGCTTCGGTGTGTTCAACCATACGGTGGAAGCGAAAAACGTGAAACTATTGCGCGGTTTTGACGATGTGTTCCGCATGCCGCACTCCCGCCATACAGACGTCAAGCGCGAAGATATTGAAAAAGTTCCTGAGCTGACGATTTTGTCCATGTCCGACAAAGCTGGCGTTTGCCTTGTCACCTCGAACGACGGGCGCCACATTTTCTTAACCGGCCATCCAGAATATGATGCGACAACGCTCAAAGAAGAATATGAACGCGATTTGGCCAAAGGGCTGCCGATTCACATCCCGGAATCATACTTTCCAAATGATGACCCAAGCCAGCCGCCGCTCAATACATGGCGCTCGCACGCGAATTTGCTGTTTGTGAATTGGCTCAACTATTACGTTTACCAGGAAACTCCCTACGAATGGGAATAAAAGGAAGACGTCATTTCGATCGTTCCACAAAAAAAACGCCGTTGCCTTTTGGCAAGGCGTTTTTCTTATTTTTGCATATTCCGACAATGGTCCCGTTCCTTCGCGCGCCCGATGGCATACCATATAGCAGATTTTACAGGGAGGTGGACAGAATGGGCGCTTGGCACGGAAACGGATTTGCATTAATTGTCGTTCTGTTTATTTTGTTGATTATTGTCGGATGTGCTTGCTTGGGTGGGTACGGATACTAGCAGATCTTAACAGACAGATGCCATTCAGCCGCCATGTTTGCCAGCATCCGGCCGTACTGCACGCGGGAGGACGCAACAAAAGCGTTTCCCGTTTTTTTTTTCGTTGCCGCCGCATAAAAATAGGTGAACAGCCTATACTAATGGTGCGGTGATAACGCCTAAAGGAGGTGTGATCCGTGACGAAGCGGCCAAACAAAGGCAGCCGGAACCAAAACGCGCCGACACAAGACCCGATGGCCTTGCTTCGCGGCCCAATTTCCGGCGACAACAGCAAAGGACGGCGGCAAAACAAAACCCAAAATGACAAAACCGATGAAAATGCCTAACCTACAAAAAAAGCGGCCGTTTTTTAGCCGCTTTTTGTCGCTAAAATTCAATCCCTTTCATCGCGGTCCTTCCTTGTTCATAGTCATGCTTGACCAGCTTCATTTCCGTCACGATATCGGCAACCGCCATCAGCTCTGGATGCGCCGCGCGCCCCGTGATGACAAGATGGAGCGACGGTGGGCGCGTGCAAATGAGTTCCAGCACATCGTTGACCGATAGGATGTCATCAACCGGAAACCGATCGATCGCCAAGGCATTGTTCAGTTCATCCAACACGATGACGTCATACCGTCCGGAATGCACATATTCTTTGGCCACCGCCCAAGCACGCTTCAATGCTTCACGGTGGACATCCGGCGTTTTCGTCCATGTGAAGCCGGCGCCGAGCTGGCGCACTTCGACGCCGAGGCGCTGCAGGGCCAACTGCTCGCCGTATGTGCGTTCCGGCGATTTCAAAAACTGCAAAACGGCGACATTCATTCCGCGGCCAACCGCGCGCAACGCGAGACCAAATGCGGCTGTCGTTTTTCCTTTGCCATCGCCGGTATAGACAATCACCCGCCCATCACGATGGGGCACCGACATCCGCCACGCCCCCTTGCTGTTCTGGAAACCATTGCAACGCCTCGCGCAGGCGGACGACTGTACCGATGATAATGATGGCTGGATGGGAAATGCCTGCCTGTTCCGCCTCCGCCGGCAGTGCGGCGAGCGTCGCCGCCACCGTGCGCTGCCGTTCGGTCGTTCCCCATTCAATGATGGCCGCCGGCGTATCCGACGGTTTTCCGGCTGAAATCAGCCGGCCGCAAATATCCGGCAAGTTGGCCGCTCCCATGTAGACAATGATCGTATCGCACCCTCGAGTCAACGCCTCCCAATCGATCCGCTCACTCCGATGCCCGCTGACCATCGCCACCGAGGCGGCGTAATCACGGTGGGTGACCGGAATGCCGGCGTACGCCGGCGCGGCGATGCCGGATGTCACCCCCGGAACGATTTCAAACGGGATGCCGGCTTTAGCCAACGCTTCTGCCTCTTCGCCAACGCGGCCAAAGACGCACGGATCTCCTCCTTTTAAACGAACGACCGTTTTTCCTTCCTGCGCATGCTGGATGAGCAACTCATGAATTTGTTCTTGAACGGCGTCATGTTTTCCCGGCTCTTTGCCGCAGTAAAGAAGCTCGGCGCCGGACTTCGCATAGCGCAGCAGCTTCCGGTTGACGAGCCGATCGTAAATAATGACATCCGCCCGTTCCAAGCGTTCGCGGCCGTAAACCGTTATGAGCTTTTCATCCCCCGGCCCAGCGCCGACTAAATACACTTTGCCGACGGTCATCGCCCCTTCTCCCCTTTCTCATCTGTCGTGGAAACGCCCGCCGAGGCGAACGTCGCCATTTCGTTCACCATCGCCGTTGCTGACACCAAGAGCGGAAACGCTACCGCCGCGCCGCTTCCTTCGCCAAGGCGCATGCGCAAATCCAAAAGCGGCTCCTTCTCCAGCAAACGAAGGGCTATACTGTGCCCCGGCTCTTGCGAACGATGGCCGGCAATCATATAGTCTGTGACGTTCACGGCAAACTGGCGGGCAACAAGGGCAGCCACCGTGCAAATAAAGCCATCAAGCAAGATCGGAATGCGCCGTTCGGCGGCTGCCAGCATCGCCCCGGCCATAGCGGCGATCTCCAACCCGCCGATTTTCGAAAGCCATTCAAGCGGCTTCGCCGGATCCGGTCGATGAAGCAAGAGCGCCCGTCGGATCACGTCCCGTTTATGGGCAAGCGTTTCCTCCCTAATGCCGCTTCCTTTGCCGACGATGCGCTCAAGCGGCTCATCGGTCAACGTGGCCAATAAGGTGCTCGCGGCGGTCGTATTGCCGATGCCCATTTCGCCGACAATGAGCGTGCGGGCGCCTTGCTCAATGATGGACGCCGCCTGTTCGTAACCGACATGAAGCGCCTGTTCGGCCTCGGACGGCGTCATCGCTTCCGTTTCCGCAAAATTGTTCGTTCCCGGGCGCACCTTTTTCTGAATGACGCGCTCATCAGCGATCGGCACGGCGACACCGACATCGACGATCGCCAACAAACCGCCAATTTGCCGGCTGAACACATTAATCGCCGCTCCGCCGTTGGCAAAGTTGTACACCATTTGCGCCGTCACTTCGGCCGGATAGGCAGACACCCCTTCTTCCGTGACGCCATGGTCGGCCGCAAACACGAGCACTCCGGGCGGAGTGACGCGTGGAAGCAGCTCTCCGGTCATGCCGGCGAGCTCGGCCGCCACTTCTTCAAGACGGCCGAGGCTGCCGGGCGGTTTGGTCAATTGATCGATATATGCGCGTGCCTCCTCAACCATTTCGTGACAGATCGATGGAATGGAAATGTTCATGATTTTTGCACAGGATCCCCCCTCTTCCATGAATGATCAGGGCGGGGCCCAATGCGCGCTTTCCTCCTTTCTCTTCTAGCACCATATCATTCACGGCGCCGCCGACTTTTGCTGGAATTCATTCATGATCTGTTCGATCCGCTCGACCGCCACGTGCTGGCGGACATGAGCGGCAAGCCGGTCGAACGCCTTTTCTTTGAGCGAGCGAAAGAGTCGGACGCCAGAAGGAGCGATTCCTTTTTGGCGGCGAATGTTGTTGAAAAACGCGGTGCGGAACGCATCGTTATGAAACAAATCATGCATGTATGTGCCCAGCACCCGCTCATCACTGTGCTTCGCCCCTTCATGGCGGCCGTCCGCCTCAATAAGCGGCGCATAGCCGGGAAGCGGCGCCGAACGGCCCATATGAATCTCGTATCCTTGCACCGAAAACCGCTCGCCCGCCCACGTAAGCATCCCTTCCGTACGGATCGTGATTTTCGTCCGCTCAAGCGTCGTTTCAATCGGCAGCAAACCAAGCCCTTTTACTTCTGGGAGCGGCGTCTCGACTCCATACGGATCGCGGATGACGGCGCCAAGCATTTGGTAGCCGCCGCATAAGCCGACGACTCTCGCTTTTCCTTCATTGACAAGCGACACAATGCGGGAAGCGAGCCCTCTTTTCTTCATATAAATCAAGTCTTCGATCGTATTTTTGCTACCCGGCAGCACGATCACATCCGGCTCGCCAAGCTCGTCGGCATGCGTCACCAGACGGACACGGCAATCCGGCTCAGAAAGAAGCGGATCGATGTCAGTGAAATTGGCAATTTTCGGACAGCGGATCACCGCAATATCAATCGCCCCGCCCTCATCGGGCGATGCGGCAAACCGCTCAAGCGCCAGCGAATCTTCGGCATCGATCGCCAAATCGGGCAAATACGGGACGACGCCAAGCACCGGCACGCCAGTGTACTGCTCAAACCAATCGAGCCCCGGCTGCAATAGCGCCACATCGCCGCGAAACTTGTTAATGATGACGCCAATGACCCGCTTTCGGTCCTCAGGCTCAAGCAGCGCCAGCGTCCCAAAGAGGCTCGCGAACACACCGCCCCGCTCAATATCGCCGATCAACACGACCGGGGCGTTGGCAAGGCGGGCGACGCGCATGTTGACCAACTCGCGGTCATTTAAGTTTACTTCCGCCGGGCTTCCCGCTCCTTCAATGACAATCCGGTCATACTCGTTCATCAACGTTTCGAGCGACCGACGGATGACGGCCAGCCCTTGGTGGAAAAACTCGTTCCGGTAAGCGAACGCCTGCATATTGCCGTACGGTTTGCCGAGCACAACGATTTGCGATTCATGCTCGCGGCTTGGCTTAATCAAAATCGGATTCATCTCGGCGCGGGCCGCCACCCCGGCCGCTTCGGCCTGAATGCCTTGCGCCCGCCCAATTTCGTTTCCGTCCGGCGTCACGTAGGAGTTTAACGACATGTTTTGCGACTTGAACGGCGCCGTCTTCCAGCCGTCTTGGGCGAAAATGCGGCAAAACGCGGTGGCGATGACGCTCTTGCCGGCATCAGAATGGGTGCCTTGAAACATAATCGGCAGCGCCTTAGCCATTGATTGTCACCTTCTCGCATTCGGCGAGCCACCGCTCGACCATCGCCGGGGCAGACGCGAAATGAAAATGGACATAGCCGGCGACAAGCCGGTGCGCCAAATAACCGTCAGGCTTTGTTCCTTTCCGGCCGCTCGTTTCGTAGGCAAACGGCGCCTCGCCCCGCGGTTCGTACACGGAATAGTGAAATTCATGCCCGCGCGCCGTTTCTCCTTCCGGCAATAGAAAATTTCCTTTTCGACCACGCACTTCGCGGTAGCCAAGAGCCGCGAGCTTCGTCTTCATCACGACCCTCCCCGGGATGACGCCTGCCATCTCATAGGCCGTGCCGTCCGTCGTAACAAGCTGTTCGGTGAGAAACATAAACCCGCCGCATTCGGCCAACGTCGGCAACCCGTGTTCGATGGCGGCGCGGATCGACTGTTTGACCGCGGTTTGCTTGGCGAGCTTGGCGGCAAACTCTTCCGGAAACCCGCCGCCGATATACAATCCGTTCACCCCTTTTGGAAGCGGTTCGCCGGCGAGCGGGGAAAAATAAACAAGCTCCGCGCCGCAGGCGGCAAGCATCTCCAGATTCTCCGGATAGTAAAAATGAAAGGCGGCATCCTTGGCGACGGCGACGCGCACCCGGTAGCGCCGAGAGGGGTGGATGAACGGGCGCGGCGGCGCAAGCGACGGCGCGGCGGCGATGGCAAAGAGCGTTTCCCAATCGAGGGTTTGCGCCATCTTTTGCCCGAGCTCAGCAAAAAAGGAGTCCAGCTCGCCGCGCTCCACGGACGGCACGAGCCCTAAATGACGCTCCGGCAGCGCCAACGCTTCGTCTTGCGTGAGAAACCCGACGACCGGCACCCCGCACGTTTGCTCGACCGCTGCCTTGATGAGCCGAAAATGCCCTTCGCTGCCGACGCGATTAGCAAACACGCCGGCGAGGCGCACATCCGGACGAAACGTCTGAAAGCCCCGGACGATGGCGGCGGCGCTGCGGGCCATGCCGGAACAATCAACGACAAGCAACACCGGGCTTTCGGTCAACACGGCGATTTCAGCCGTCGACCCCTCGTCAGAAAGCGGCTGTTTCCCGTCAAACAGCCCCATCACTCCCTCGATGATGGCGATATCCGCTCCTTGACAGCCATTGGCGAGCACCGTTTTGACCGCTTCGCTTCCCATCATCCAACTGTCCAAGTTGCGCGCCGGCCGGCCGGTCACAGCTGTATGGTAGGTCGGGTCGATGTAGTCCGGGCCGCATTTAAACCCTTGCACCGTATAACCTTGCCGCTTCAGTGCCGCCATCAGCCCAAGCGTCACGGTCGTTTTGCCGGCGCCGCTTCCCGGTGCAGCGATGACAAGCCGTCGCATGCCTGTTTCTCCTTTCCTCTCATGGTCGCTTTCTTTTGATGATCGATGAGCGCCACGGAAATCGTCACATTGCCGGACTTCTTTTTCACCAGCGCCATCCGATCGGCCCCGCTGTACAATTTCACGGCCGGCTCGCTCACCCCGTACGCACCGGTGTAGCGGTACACCGTTTCCGACGGCGCTTCGATCGGCACCGTGTTCAGCTCCTCTGGCGTATACACAACAAATTCCCATCCATATTTGTTTACTACCTCCAAAAGTCCTTGTTCATCCTTTTTCAAATCAATGGTGCACACTGCCTTGACGCTTTTGATCGAAAAATGAAGCTCCGCCAACGTCTCATGGATGACCGCCTCAATTTCTTCAGCCGAAGTGCCGCGGTTGCAGCCGATGCCCAAGGCGATCACTTTCGGACGATACAGGACGCCGTTTTGTAAAATCGCTTCCTCTTCCGGGTCAAGCAGGCGGTGAGTGACCACAAGCGCGGCCGCCGGGCGGGCAGCGAGCGCTTCCGCGATCGAGTCGTACACGGCAATGTTTTTGGGCAACGGCCGCCCTTCCGGCCACCAGCCGGTTTCCCCCGACTCTTGCACGATCGCGACCGGCTCTTCGTTCACGACCGCGGCGCTCACCGGCGTCAGCTTGTCAGCTGATTCCCATTCCCAGCCGAACTGGCGGCCGAACAGATCGACGGCGATTGTCTGCTGCACGTCAGAAGCGGTCGTAATGACCGGGCGGGCGCCTAAAATGGCAGCAACGCGCCGCGTCAGTTCGTTCGCTCCGCCCAAATGGCCGGACAGAACACTGATCACATGTTCAGCCTTATCATCGATCACCACGACCGCAGGATCGGTCTTTTTATCTTTTAACAGCGGAGCGATCATCCGCACGACAGCGCCGAGCGAAATGATGCAAATGAGTCCGTCATAGCGGGCGAACAACTCCGGCAACAAGGCCCTGACGTTGCCGGAAAACAGGCGGATCCCGTGCTTGGCTTCATCACCGCGGGCGAATTTATCCGTATAATAAACGTCCGCTCCCGCAAGAGCGCCGCCAAGACGTCGGGCGATCTCGACCCCGTGTTTCGTAATGGCCACGACAGCGTAGGAGCCGTGTCTTTCGTTGTTCGCGGCAGCAGCCCCCACCTTACTTCTCCCCCTTTCGATATCCGTGCGTAAACGTGCGGTCGTACAGCTTCGAACGGTATCCGCGCTCATGAATATGGGGATCGAGCGCCCAACCGGCCAACATGATCGCGTGCTTCGTCACGCCATGGCGCCGCATATCCTCAGCCATTGTGGCAACGGTGGAACGAATCACAATCTCATCCGGCCACGTCGCCTTATAGACGACCACCGTCGGCGTATCACCGCTCCAGCCCGCTTCAAGGAGCGCCGCGCTTACTTTTTTTGCAAGCGTCGCGCTTAAAAAAAGAACGAGCGTGCAATGATGTTGCGCCAGCTCCTGCAATTTCTCACGCGGCGGCATCGGCGTCCGCCCCTCGGCGCGGGTGAAAATCACCGTCTGCGTCAATTCCGGGATGGTGAGCTCCGCCTGCACGACTGCCGCGGCGGCAAATGCCGAACTGACGCCGGGGACGATTTCCACTTCAATTTCTTCTTGCTTCAACAAAGCGATTTGCTCAAGCGTCGCCCCGTAAATCGATGGATCACCGGTATGGACGCGCACGACAAGCCGGCCTTGTTTCACTTGTTCCACCATTGCCGCGACCATTTCTTCTAAATGCATGCCGGCGGTATGGAAAACGTCAGCATCCGGCTTCCGGTAGCGCTCGATCAATTCCGCGCTCACTAGCGAGTCTGTGTAAAAAATGGCGTCCGCCGCAGCGAGAAGCTCGGCGCCGCGAACCGTGATCAAATCTGGTGCGCCCGGCCCCGCTCCTACGATATACAGCTTCACTTTCTCACCACCATCAATGTCAAATATTCGAGCTCCGCCCCGTCGAGCTCCTCAACGTTCCATACCACTTCCTCGCCGGACGTCACTTTCGTCACAACAGCGGCGCGATGAAGCAAATCGAGCTCACGCAAGAGGCGAATCATCAAATCGATCACTTTCGCCACTTTAAAAAAGACGACGCAATCGTGCTCAAGAAGCACTGCTTTCATCACCTCAACATCGTCGCGGGCGGGCACGATCGCCACGGTTTCATCACCATCCGCCAGCGGCAGACGAAGCCTAGCGGCAGCAGCGTTGGCCGAACTGACGCCAGGGACAACTTCAATCGGCGCTTCCGGATAGCGGCGCTCCATCACGTGCATCAAATGGATGAACGTGCTGTACAACAGCGGGTCGCCTTCGGTCACAAACGCGACATCGCGCCCGGCCGACAGCTCCGCCCAAATGGCGTCCGCCGCCTCGTTCCACTTCGGCTCAAGCACGGCCGGGTCTTTTGTCATCGGAAAATGCAGGCCGAGCCGCCGTTTTTCCTCTGGCGCAAAATACGCATCAATAATTTGTTCCGCATAGCTTTTGCTTTGCCGCCCTTTTTTTGGATAGGCGATGACATCCGCTTCCTTTAGGCGGCGGTATGCTTTCACCGTCATAAGCTCCGGATCGCCCGGGCCAACGCCGATGCCGTACAACGTGCCGGTCATTCGTCTCCCTCCCGCTTCGCAGCCAGAATATACACCGGATTGAGCGCCTCAAAGCGCGTCAACTCTAAAATCGGCTTGCTTCGCGACACTTGCGCGAGGGTGATGTCGACATGAAACCCGCGTTCGCGCAGCTCGCGGCCCGCTTCAGCAAGCGTCTCAACCGTTGCCGCGTTGATCACGATGCGTCCATTTTTCTTCAGCCGTTTCGCACAGACGTCCAACAACGGCGCCATCGCGCCTGACGTGCCGCCGATAAAGATGGCATCCGGGTCGGCAAACTCATCGAGCCGATCGGGCGCCCTGCCGTGCACAAGCGTGATGTCAACGCGGAATTTGCGCAAGTTTTGCCGGCAAATCTCAAGGTCGTATTCATTTTTTTCAATCGCAAACACCGCCCCGTCGCGGGCGATTTTCGCCGCTTCAATCGCGACCGAACCCGTGCACGTCCCAATGTCCCAGACAACGCTGTCCAGGCGCAAGCGCAAGGCGCTTACGCTTAAGACGCGAATTTCTTTCTTTGTAATTAGCCCTTTGTCCGGCTTGCGTTGGAAAAATTCATCATCGTCAATGCCGAGCGGCCAAACCGGACCGGGAGCGGTTTGCCGCAAAATGACTATATTTAATGGAAAAAACTCGGTTTCTGCCATTTCTTCTAGCTTGAAAAACCGGCATCGCTCATTCGGCCCGCCGAGCTCCTCGCCGACAAACGCCTCATATTCCGTCATGCCGTACTCGAGCAAATAGCGGGCGATGGCGGCCGGCGAGTTCGTCTCATCGGTTAATATGGCGACTTTGCGCCGCCCGTCGATCCGTTGAGCCAAGCCTGTCAACGGCCGGCCATGGACGCTGATGAACGCCGCGTCTTGCCAAGACTCGCCCATTTTCGCAAACGCCCATTGCACCGAGCTGACGGCCGGATACACTTCGATCGGCAATTTGCCGGCCAAATAGCTGCCGATGCCGTAAAACAGCGGATCGCCGGAAGCGAGCACGACCGTGTTGCGCGTCTCATGACGGAGCCGCTCCACCAGCTCCGCCAGTCCGCGGCGGATGACCATCGTTTCTCCTTCGTATTCAGGAAACATCGCCAGCTGCCGCGCACCGCCGACAAGCAGCTCGCTTTCATCAATCCAGCGTCGATACAGCTCAGGAAGACTTGCTTGCCCATCAGCCCCCACGCCGATCAACTTCATCGTCCCCATCGGTCTGCACCGCCTTTCCTAATCGTTGTCCGTTCATTGTGTAAATGGACGTGGCCACCGTCAGGCCGCCTCCGACTTCGTGAAGCGCCGCCTGGCAACACGCTTCACACAACAACTCGAAAAACTTCGTGCAACCGGCTTCTTGCATCATGTCGCCGACTTGCGCCGCTGTATTCGCGCCGCGCACCGCAGCCACCAGTTCTGGACAAGCACCTGCCTGCTCGGCGATGGCAGCCAAAAAACCAAAGTCGACCGGGGCGCTTTTCGAGTGCACCATCATCACTCCTTGGGCGACTTTCGAAAATTTCCCCATCATCCCGACCATCGACACCGTCTTGATGCCAAGCCGTTTGCATTGTTTCAGTGTAAAGCCGACAAAATCGCCCATTTCGATAAACGCTTCTTCCGGCAAATGCGGATATTCTTGCATGGCATACTTTTCGCTCCGCCCCCCGGTCGTGATGACAACATGGCGGCAGCCGTTCGCTTTCGCCACTTGAATCGCCTGCACGATGCTCGCCCGGTAGGCGGCGGTGGAGAACGGAACGACGATGCCGCGCGTTCCTAAAATCGAGATGCCGCCAATGATGCCAAGTCTCGGATTCAACGTTTTTTTGGCGATTTCCTCGCCGCCGGGCACAGAAATGACGACCTTCACCCCGCGATTTAGACCGTATTGCGCCAACACTTCGCCGACCGCTTCGCGGATCATTTGCCGCGGCACCGGATTGATCGCCGCTTCCCCGACCGGCACCGGCAGCCCCGGTTTCGTGACGCGTCCGACCCCTTCACCGCCATCGATATGAACGCCCGGCGACGAGGTCCACGAGACAGTGGAAACGATGAGCGCGCCATGCGTCGCATCCGGGTCATCGCCGCCATCCTTCACGACCGCCGCCGTCGCCGTTTCGCCATCGAACGAACAGGAGGCGAGCGAAAATGTCGCCACTCGACCAATCGGCAGACGGATCGTCGCTTCTGACTGCGCCTTTCCGGTAATAAGCGCAATGAGCGCTGCTTTCGTTGCCGCTGTCGCGCACGATCCGGTCGTATACCCTTCACGCAGCGTTTTTTTCGTTTCCATCGCCGTCATCCTCGCTCGGCCAGCAACGATAAAGCGTTCAAGGCGGCGACGGTCACTGTGCTTCCTCCTTTGCGGCCGCGGTTCGTAATAAACGGCACATCGAGTTTCGCCAATTCTTCTTTCGATTCCGCCGCCGAGACGAATCCGACCGGCAAGCCGATCACCAATCCCGGCTGCGCCTCTCCTTCTTTGATGAGACGAATGAGCTCCAATAACGCCGTCGGAGCGTTGCCGATGGCAAAAATGCCGCCTTCCGCTTCTTTCACCGCTTTGCGCATGGCGATGATCGCCCTCGTTGTGTTCAGCCGTTTCGCTTCAGCAATGACATCTTCATCGGAAATATAAACGCGCACCGCGCTGCCGAATTTCTTGAGCCGCGCTTGATTGACGCCGGCTTGCACCATTTGCACATCGGCGACGACGAGCTTGCCGCTCCGAATGGCTTCAATGCCTGAGCGGATCGCATCCGGGTGGAAAATGAGGCTTTTGCCCAGCTCAAAATCAGCCGATGCATGGATGACGCGCTGAACAATTCGATATTGTTCTTCCGTAAATGAATGTTCCCCAATTTCCTCATCAATGATTTGAAAGCTGCGCGCTTCAATTTGTTCCGGCTGCACCGTCGCCGGACGAAATGTTGTATGGAAGTCCATGACAATTCTCTCCTTTCTTCCTTTGATCGCTTGCATGGGCGGCCGCTAGAAGCCCATTCCTTCCATCCGTGCGCTTCGCTTCCCGCATGAAGGCAACAAGCTCAGACGCATGGGACGCCATTGGCGCGAAAAACGTTTTGCTGTTTTTTCTGAAAACACGTTTTACACGGTTGGAAGTGGTGCATGTTGCTTCAACGCATCGAGCACGCCGGCAAAATCGTGATGCACGATGCCGTATGACAACCGTGGGCGGCGGATGACGATGACATCGATGCCGAGCTCCTCGGCGGCAGCGATTTTCTCATCGACAAACCCGACCTTGCCGCTTTCTTTCGTGACGACGACCGTGACGCCGAAATGGCGGTATAGCGCCCGATCGAGCTCTTTCGTAAACGGCCCTTGCATCATGACGATCTGCTCTTGGGAAAACCCGAGCCGCTCGCATTTGTCAAGATTGTCTTTTCGCGGCAACATCCGTGCAATCACCTTGACGTCCGGGCGCCCGAGCAGCTTGGCAGCGAAAATGTCGAGCGTTTTGCTGCCGGTCGTCAGCATCACGACGCCGCCTTTTTCCGCCGCCAAGTCAGCCGCTTCTTCATAGCTGTCGACAAATGTCACCTTCTCGGACGAAAACGAGGACGCCTGCCGCTCGTAGCGAATGTAGGGCAACCCGGCGTCTGCTGCCGCTTGCATAGCATTTTTTGACGCCTCTTCAGCAAATGGATGGCTCGCGTCCACAATCGCTTTGGCCCCCTCGGCTTTGGCCAGATCGGAAAGCTGGGACGCATCCAAGCGGCCGGCATAGGCGCGAATGCCGGCCGACCGAAGCTGTTCGGCCGCGTGATCGGTGACGACCGTCGCGGCCACGTTATAGCCAGCCTGTTGGATCATCACCGCCAATTCGCGGGCATCGCTTGTTCCGGCTAACAACAAAATCATCGACGCTTCCTCCTTCAATGATGGTGGTGATGATGATGGTGATGGTGATGATGGGCGGCGTGCAGCCGATATTGACAGATGTCGCAATTCATCGCCACCGTTTGGCCGAGCACCTCGTTGAGGCGGTCAAGCACGATCTCCTCAAGCTTCGGATGAAATCCGAAATAGCCGGCAAGCGCAAACGAGATATGCGAGTGCTCAGCTTGGTATTGCACCACTTGCTGCTCAAGCCGCTTAATAAGGATGCCGGTGAATAAAAAATACGGAAGAACAACGATCCGCCTAGCTCCGAGCATGAGACAGCGGCGGACAGCGTCATCAAGCGACGGCGTCGTCACACCCATAAACGCTGGTTCAACAAGCGCATAGCCGGTCTGTTCCCAAAAGAGGCGGGCGATTTTATACAAATCGCTGTTCGCATCCGGATCGCTCCCGCCGCGGCCAAGCAAAATGACCGCTGTTCCGTCGTCCGGCTGCTCCGGCCGCTCGCCGATTTCTTGCAATCGTTCGCGCAAAATAGCAAATGTCTGCTCATGGACGCCGATGGGGCGGCCGTAGCGGAACGCCATATGCGGGTAGCGCGCTTTCGCCTCATCGATTTCCGCCGGAATATGCAGCTTCGAATGCCCGGCCGGCAATAAAATGAGCGGAATGACCGCCACTTCCGTTGCCCCGACTTCGGCGCAGCGTTCGATTCCTTCGCCGATCGACGGACGGCCAAATTCTAAAAAACTTGTTTCAATATGAAACGAATCGCGCAAACGCGGCCGCAGGCGGTCGACAAACTTCCGCACTTGCTCGTTCCCTTCCGGGTCGCGGCTGCCATGGCCGACAAATAAAATGGCTCTCATCCTTGTTTCCCCCCTTTTTTTTGTGGCGGACGTCTTCCGCCGTTCCCTATAAGCGCAATCCCCCAATGATCTCCCTTAATCAAAGCCGGCGCGTGCTCCCGTTACTCACCGCAAGCCGGCGTTTCGATGGACGCCGCCGGTTTTGCCTCTTCGTGTGAAAAACGTCCGACTTGCTTCACGCGGCGGAAAAACTTATGAAACCGTTCATTCGGATGTGCTTGTTCTTGATACTGTTCGATAATTTCTGCCATAACAGCCACAATCTCTTCCGGCGGAATGCCTTCAGCGACGAGCTGGCCGGGATGGGCGTTGCGGCCGACCGTTTTTCCGCCCAAAAACAAATCAAATTTCCCTTTCCGGTACACAAGCCCAATATCTTCGCGCACCGCGCCGTAGCACGCCATCCCGCAGCCGTTGATGCCGAGCTTCAACTCTTTCGGCAGCGCCATGCCGCCAAATCGGCGAGCCAATTCCTCCGCGTATGGAATGGCGTCTTTTTTCTCTCCATCGCAAAAATCACATGCCTTCACCGTCAGCACATCACCGACCGGCATCACGATCAGCCCGGCGTCAACGAGACGCGCCACAAGCCCATCTGGGTCCTCTGTCAACCGTTCGATTTTCATATAATGATCCGGCGTGTAGGTCATTTTTCCATCCGTCCCTACCACTTCAGCAAGCACGATGAGCTGTTCCGGGGTGAACTGTTTATTGGCCACGCCCGGGCTCACCGCCGCTTCCAACAACACGGCCGCCGTCTTTCTTGTTTTCCGTCTCTCTAAAGCGGCGAGCGCGTCTTCGGCTGTTTCTTTCACCCGTTTTGGCGCGGCGGTCGGCTGCCGTTCCGCTGTTTTTGCCAGCGGCGCGGCAAGCGTCGGCAAAACGGCAGCCGGCGGCGTTGGCTCGGCCTCCTTAGTGACCGTGGCAACAGACGACGGTCGAACCGCGGTGGCCAAGGCGGTGAAAGCACGATCCTTCTGGTCGTCCCCGGCGAGGACAGCCGCTTCGGACGTCCCTGATGCCCCCGGTGCCCCCGTGCTTCCTTCGTCCTCATCTTCCAGCGGTTTCGTCTGGTCAAGCGCCCACGGCTCCGCTTCTTTGCGCAGCCGTTCATGCGGTTTGAGCGGCTGGACGGCGGCTGCTAGTTGATACTTGCGCTGGTAGCCGCGCGGCGTGATCATCACGCCGTCATGGACGAATGTCGTTGAGTTGCCGATAATCACCGTCGTCAACATGCCGATCTCATGGTCAAGCATATGCGCCAAATCAGTGAGCACCATGTGCTGGCGTTCACGGTACGCGCTTTTCACCAGCCCAACTGGTGTCGTCGGCGCGCGGTGGCGCAGCAAAATTTGCTGTGCTTCGACGATTTGCCGGGTGCGCCGCCCGCTTTTCGGGTTGTACAAGGCGATGACAAAGTCAGCGGCCGCCGCGGCTTCGAGCCGCTTTTCAATCAGCTCCCACGGCGTCAAATGATCGCTTAAGCTGATCGTACACGCATCGTGCATAATCGGCGCTCCAAGCAAAGCGGCGCACGAATGGATGGCGGAAATGCCGGGAATGACTTCGACTTCGATCGAACTGTCTTTCGTCCACCCTTTTTCGATCAGCACTTCATACACGAGCCCGGCCATGCCGTACAATCCGGCGTCGCCGCTTGAGATGACGGCGACCGTTTTGCCGCGCTCGGCCCATTTCACCGCCGCTTGGGCGCGGCTCACTTCTTCCGTCATGCCAGTGCTGATGATTTCCTTTCCGACAATCAGGTCGCGCACAAGTTCGATGTACGTTTTGTAGCCGATGATGACGTCGCTTTCTTCAATCGCTTCCCGAGCCCGTTTCGTCATATGGTCGACGCTTCCCGGGCCAAAGCCGACAATGAGCAATTTGCCGCCCACTTTACAGTCCCCCTCTCCATATCTCGATTATCATCGACATCCCTAACCATATGCTGTAGATCCCTGTGACCGCACCAAGGACATAAAACAGCCGTTCCCGCTGCTTGGCTTTCCAAAATCCCCACGATAATCCAGCCGCTGTGGCAATCGTCGCAATGAGCAAGCCGGCGACAAACAGCACAAGCTGAAGGACAGCGGCGCTCACATGCACTTTTCCGGCCGCGTGGGTGATAATGGCTAGCTGGGTCGGGCTTTCGACGCCAATGCCATGAATGATGCCGATGATCAAGGCGCCAGCCCAACCAACATGCGAAAAAGAACGGCAACTGTCCATTTCCCGCCTTCCCCGCAGCCATCGGGTGACCGTATGGCCGAACTCATAAAGGAGCTGAAACCGGCTTTTCACCTCACCCCGCCGAAAAAGAGAAAAAAGCATCATCCCGCCAAGAAGCACAAGCGTACCGCCAACTAAGAGCTCAATGGCGGCGGCTGACGACTCGGGAAGCCGGGCGCCGACCACGAGCGCCGCCACCCCCATGACAAACACGATCGCTCCGTGTCCAATAGCGTACATGATTCCGAGCGCTAACTGCTGTCTTCGCCGCGACTCGCTTCCGACCATATCCGCAATGGCCGCGACATGGTCGCTGTCCATCCCATGACGCATGCCGAGAAATATCGCTAACATTACATAACTGGCCCATTCCATCATTACGTCCCCCTCTTTCGAACGCCAATAACCGACTCCGTCCCACCAAGACGGGTCAACCCGTCTTCACGATATTCATACGCCGCCCACGTGCGAAGCGGCTCGCCGTTTTGTAAATGGCGATGGACGACCTCTTTTGCCTTCTCCGGGGTCATCAGCCGGTACCAGACGCCGTCCGGGTAGACGATCATCACGCATGCGTCTTGGCAGCGGCCGTTGCAGCGCGTCCTTGTCGTATGGACCGCGTCATCCAGCCCGAGGCGGGCGATTTCTTCGCGCACCGCGACTGTCACTTCATCGCCGCCATGGCGCAGGCACGTCCCGCCGTTGCAAATGAATACATGATGTCTCACTCCTCGTAAATCCCACGTCGCCATCCAATTCCTCCTCACGAGAATGATAGACATGCAGAACGCTCAGCTGCGTTTAAAGCAAAATAAAAAGCACCTCTCTAGCAGAGGTGCAGAAAAATGCATACGAAGCCATAAACAAGCTAAAAGAAGCCTTATTCGGCCATCATTCTTCCGCACGTCTGCCTATAGTCCCGTAGGCATCCGTCCGAATCCAAACAAGGCAGGTCTCCTGACTTAGGATCATCGCTTGGCGGCGCCTTCCCGAAGCATCCTTCAGTGACTTGTTGCCGCAAAGCTCCCCATCACAGTGGCGGGTACCGTGCCGGATTTTCACCGGGCTTCCCTTTTCACCCAAGCCCTAAGCGGGCTAGGCACCTTGTTTGTCTTACCGCCATATATGCGCTGTCATGGAACAAGCATCCGTTTTCATCGTAGTACAACCAATGCGTTGCCGTCAACCGTTTTTTGCCGACAAATCTTCGCGGGCGACGACAACGCCATCCGCATCAGCATAGACGTACGCCCCCGGCTCCCAGCGGACGCCGCCAAACTCAAGCGCAACGTCGCGGGCGCCTTTTCCTTCTTTTTTTGCATTTCGAGCGGTACACAGTGGCACGAACTCTTTTCGGACCACAGACACCGATCATTTATTTTTGACCGGAACGATACATCTCTAATTTGTCCAGGTCTAAGACAAATCCAGCGTCCAGCAATATATCTAATCCTAACAAACCGTTAATCCCTTCATAGTCCATCCCGCTAAAATCAATCTCATACTCTCTCAGTTGAAAAGAATCTAACTTAATAAAGTCCAATTTCTTTGCAAATGCGTACTCTTTTCCACCGATTCCATAATAAGTAACAATATGATCGCTCATCTCTACTCGCAAATCAATATCCTCTACTGCATTTTGAGAAATCAGTGTTTTAACAGCACCAGTATCAATAACCATATTATTAACCAATTTAGACCTTCCTTGGTAAACGATTTCTATCGATGTAAACAACAACCCATCACGATATTCAATTTGCATAACGAAATTTCCCTCTTAGACCAATCGTTTTCCGAACTTTTAAGACAATTTCCTTGTGACTAGTGTGATAAACAAACTGATTCCCTTTTGATTGCAGTAACTCCCGAGTTGCGTCCTCGTCCGAAACCGTTCCAATGACAGCCACCTCTTCAATGATTTCCTGATCCCCTTGTAAATGAGACTTCAATACCTGTAATTTCACAAATTGGTTTGGATACAGTAAACGCACTTCCTGCCATTTCATCTCCATCACCTCAAATTGTTCTTTGTATCCATATATCACTGCCCAAAAATCGAAAACTTTGGCACCACAGCGCCGTTCGTACAATCGTAGTACAACTCCTCTATGATAACCATCAATCGTTTTTTAGACGCACATCTTCACGAGCGACGACAACGCCGTCCGCATCAGCGTACACGTACGCCCCTGGCTCCCAGCGGACGCCGCCAAACTCGAGCACAACGTCGCGTGAGCCTTTTCCCTCTTTTTTGCTTTTCACCGGGCATGTGCCGATCGCCATCACTCCAATCGGCATGGCGCCAATTTCCGCTGAATCGCGGATGCAGCCGTGGATGATGACGCCAGCAAGCCCCCTCTCGCAAGCGATTTGCGCCAGCCGGTCGCCTAATAGCGCGACGCGGCGCGAGCCTTTTCCATCGACAACCAACACCGTCCCCGGCGGCACCGTCTCCAGCGCTTCGCGGACAAGAACGTTGTCCTCAAACACGTCGACCGTCGCAATCGGCCCGGAAAACGCCCGCTTTCCGCCGTACGATTGGAACGGCAACTCGCATACTTGCAACTCGTCTAAAAATTGATCGCATAAATCGGCTGTTTTCATTGTCGCTCTCCCCTTTCATGTTTTGCATTCGCCGTCATTCGCCAAAATCCTTCTGCCTCAGCAGTTTTTTGTCGACGATCTTTCATTCGAACGACTGACACGAACGCGGCGATGTGAACCAAACCATTGTGTGGCCGTCAATCGCTTCGATGTATTCCACCGCTCGCATTGAAACCATAAAAAACGGCCCCGCGCCGATATATGGCGGAGACCGTTTTCGCCGGCCCAAAGCCCCTCCGGTTTGACCAGACGTTCAGCTGGGCTAGCTGGATTCGAACCAGCGCATCACGGAGTCAAAGTCCGTTGCCTTGCCGCTTGGCTATAGCCCAACGTTGATTGCCATTTACAGACCCGCGAGCGAGAAAGCCCACTCCTTTAGAGGTGGGATGAAAGCGAGCCTTTTTCTTTGAATGATTCTAAAAAAATGGTATCCTGTAATCGCCACAAGGAGGTGAATCCATGCCGACGATCACACTAAGGCTGGAACTGCACAAACCAACGAAAGTCAAACAAGACATGTACGAACGGATGACAGAAGTGAATACAGCGTTTGCGAATTGGCTGTTGAATCATCCCGAGCTGAATCAAGCGAYGAGCAAACTATTTAAAGAGTTTTCGTCGCAACGGTTTCCTTCTGCTGTCGTGAATCAAACGATTCGAGAAGTGAAGTCCCAAAAGAAAAACCAGAAAACAAAGAAGTTTCGAACATTATGGTGTTGCTTTAACAATCAAAACGTAAAGGTTGAAAAGAAAGGAGAGTTCTACACCGTTTCATTCCCAACATTAGAGAAGCGAGTCGGTGTGCCGGTGGTCACGCGTCCCTATCAAGAAGCATGGCTGAATCGATTGTTGGACGGAACAGCCAAACAAGGGGCAGCCAAGCTCTACAAAAAGAGAAAGAAATGGTACTTGGCTGTTGCGATCACATTTGAAGTGGAGCCGCGACACGAAACAAAGGTGATGGGGGTTGACCTTGGGCTTCGCTATATCGCCGTTGCCAGCGTGGGAACGAAATCGTTGTTTTTCAAGGGCAGCCAATGCGCTTTCATTCGCCGACGATATGCGGCTTTGCGTCGAAAGTTGGGCAAAGCCAAGAAGCTCCATATGATTCGCAAAATCGGCCGTAAAGAGTCCCGCTGGATGAAGGATCGAAACCACAAAATCAGCCGTCAAATCGTCCGTTTTGCCCTCGCCAACGGTGTTGGCGTGATTCGGATGGAAGAGTTGACGGGGATTCGAAAGCGGGCAACATCGGCCAAAGAAGCAGGACGAAGCCTTCATTCTTGGGCATTTCACCAACTGCAAACGATGATTGCCTATAAAGCGGAAATGGCGGGCATTCGGGTGGAGTGGGTGAAGCCGACCTACACGAGCCAAACGTGTAAATGTGGACATCGAGAGAAAGCGAACCGAAACGGCATCCGCTTCCGATGCCAAAAGTGCGGATACACTCTCCATGCTGACTTGAATGGCGCGATCAACATCGCCAAAGCGATTTCGGGTTTGAGCGCCGAACCTAGCGCACTGGTCACAGGTGCGCCGCCCATTGGGGTACATCTTAACCCGATGGGACGGGGTGATGACACACCCCTGAACTTGGGCGTTGTCCGAACCAGAAATGGATGAGGACGCCAACGACCCAAGAATCCCACGCCTTTAGGCGTGCGGAGTGTCAAAATGAGTATGAACATTTAAACAAACATATCCGCCCGTCCGCACTGCAAGCAGACAGCGTAAAAGGGCGCCTTTGCCTGAACGCAACGGCGCCCGTAATGGAATTAGGTTCGATTACTCAATCGCCTGACGCGCACGGTCTTGCAGCATTTTCACCCCAGCCAGCGAAATCAAGCCCATGACGACGATATAGAAGGAGATGGCCGTGGCGCTGCCGTATTTGTGCAGCAGCCATGTGCTCACGAGCGGCGCTGGGCCGCCGGCGATGATCGATGCCAACTGGTAACCGAGCGAAGCGCCGCTGTAGCGCAAGCGCGTCGGGAAGTTTTCCGCGATCATGGCCGCCTGCGGGCCATACAGCATGCCGTGGAACAGCATGGCCACGACCGTCGCCAAAAAGATCAGCCCGACACTTTTCGTATTGACAAGCCAATAATACGGAAACGCCCAAAGCATCAACAAAATCGTGCCCGTCATGTAGACGCGGCGGCGGCCCCACCGATCCGATAAATGGCCGGAATAGACGATCGAAAGCGCGTTGATCACCGCAGCGATAATCGTCACATTGACGAAAATGCTTTTTTCCATCCCCAAAAATGTCGTCCCATAGCTGACGATAAACGTGACAAAAATGTAGAATGACCCGTTTTCAATCACCCGCGCAAGCGCCGACCAAAGGATTTCGCGCGGATGTTTGACCAACACTTCGCCGACCGGCATCTTGCTCGTTTCTTGTTTTTTCATCGCTTCTTGGAACAGCGGCGATTCGAGCACTTTCAGTCGGATATACAACCCGACGGCGATGAGAAGGAAGCTGATGAGAAACGGAACGCGCCATCCCCACGCATAAAAGCTGTCGCCGCCCGCCGCAAGCATCAGCGTCGTCACAAGGGAAGAGGACAACAGCCCGAACGGCACGCCCATTTGCGGCAGCGAAGCCATCAACCCGCGTCGTTTGCCTTCTTCCCACTCCATCGCAATCAAAATGGCACCGCCCCATTCCCCGCCGACGCCAATGCCTTGAATGAGACGAAGCACGGTCACCAACACCGGCGCCCACAGGCCGATTTGCTCATATGTCGGCATCAGGCCGATGAACGCCGTCGCCAACCCCATCAGCAACAAAGTGGCCACCAACGTCGCCTTCCGCCCGATGCGGTCGCCGAAATGGCCGAAAATCGCGGCGCCGACCGGCCTGGCGATAAATCCTAAAGCAAAGGTGGTAAAGGATTGCATCAGCGCGACGTACGAATCTCCTTGTGGAAAGAATAATTGTGGAAACACGAGAGCGGCCATCGTCCCGTAAAGGAAGAAATCGTACCATTCAATCGTCGTACCGACCACACTGGAAATCGCCGCCCGCTTTTTTTGGCGTTTCAATTCCGCCGCATCCATCATCGTTACAGCCATTCACAACACCCCTTTCACGCAATCAAAGTGCGCGCATTTCATGGAAACGGAAAAACAAATGGATGATAGCCAAAAATGAGCATGATGTCAGCGCTTCCAAAAACAAACCGTCATTGACTCGTTTCTTTGTCAGACCGTAATGCCGTACCACAAGCCCGTCATGGAGCTTTCCCTTCCCGCGCAACAAGCACATGCACAACGGCATCGACGACCGTTTCTTCTCGTTGGTTGACGATCCACTGATGCACCGTGACGAGCCCGGCTTCCTCGCCCCGTTCCGTCAACCGCTTCACTTCCGATTCCACGTAAATCGTATCGCCGATCTTGACGGGACGAACGAAACGAAGTGAATCGATGCCATAAAACGCCAGGACCACTCCCGGCTCCATCATCCACAGCCCCGTCGCCGCCGACAGCGTCAACATCCCATGGGCGATGCGCTCGCCAAATGGCGTCCGCTTGGCGTATTCCCCATCCATGTGCAGCGGATAAAAATCTCCGGAAACGCCGGCAAACTGCACAATATCAGCTTCGGTGATCGTTCGCCCGCGCGAACGGTGGCGCTCGCCAAGCGCATACTGTTCAAACGGACGATCAAATCGCACGTCTTCCCCTCCCCTTGATTGGTGCAAAAAAGAGTAAAAACAAATTCCACCCCCTTTCCGCGGCTGCCACCACCTATTTTGTTAATATTCTGAATATTAATCATATCATCTTTGGCCTTTACGCATCCCTCCCCGCTAGCCGTCTGTCATTAACATATGAACGGAGTCGAGCTGATAGAACAGCTCCTTCTCTGTTTCGTGTTTCAAAATGGGCATTACCGCAAAAAACAAAAGGATGCTCGCCTGGCATCCTTTTTCATGTTCGTTCCTTATTCTTTTACCGAGCCGGACGTGAGCCCAGAGACGATGCGGCGCTGGAACAACAGCACCATGATGACGAGCGGGATCGTCACAATCACGGTGGCCGCGGAAATTTCGCCCCACGGGATCGTATACTGGCCTTGGAACATGGCAATGCCGACCGGAACGGTTTTGTATTTTTCCGCCGTATTGATCGTCAAGGCAAATAAAAATTCGTTCCATGCGGCAATGAAGACGAGAATGGACGTCGTAAACACCCCTGGCACAGCGAGCGGAAAAATGATTTTAAAATACGTCTGCATCGGCGTCGCCCCGTCCATTTTCGCCGCTTCTTCCAAGTCAAACGGAATCTTGCGGAAAAAGGTGACCAACAGCCAAATCGACAACGGCAAGGCAAACGTCGTATACGGAATGATCAATCCCAAGTAGCTGTTCGTCAACCCGAATTTTTTCACAAACATGTAAATCGGAGAAATGGTGGCAATTTGCGGAAACATGGATACAGCCAACACCAAGCCGAGAATGACCGTCTTGCCTTTAAATTCAAGGCGCGCAATCGCATAAGCCGCAAACGCGGCGACAAATACCGTATACACCGTCGTAACGGTGGCAACAACCGTGCTGTTCCATAAATAGCGCAAAAACGGGTAATTGACAAAGACCGACACATAGGATTTTAAGGTCGGATGGCTCGTAAACCAATCGAACGCTTTGTCGCCAAACAATTCGCCGAGCGGCTTAATGGAACTGAGCAAAACCCATAAAAACGGAAACATCACAAAGAACACAAACAGGGCCAAAAACACGTAAAAGAACGGACCGGCTTTTTTTTGCATCGTCTCACCCCTTCGTTATCGTTTGACGCTGGAGCCATCAGACAACAAATCTTTCCCAAGCCAGCGAATATAGATCATGGAAATCACCGCCACGCAGAGAAACACGATGACAGCGAGCGCCGACCCCGCGCCGAAATTCGTCTGCGAGAACATGACTTTATACGCTAAAATTGAAATCGTCTCCGTCGAGTTCGCTGGTCCTCCGCCGGTTAAGACGTAAATCAAGTCGAACACGCGGAACGCATCGAGCGTGCGAAACAACAACGCGACTAAAATGCTTGATTTTAACAGCGGCAGCGTGATTTTTGTGAATTGCTGCCATTTGGTGGCTCCGTCGATGGAGGCGGCCTCATACAACGAACTCGGGATCGTTTGCAGCCCGGCCAGCAGCAAGAGCGCCATATAGGGGGTTGTCTTCCATACATCGGCAAAAATGACCGCAAACATCGCCCCCGCTTCCGTCGTCAACAAATCCCCCATCCGGTCGACAAGGCCGATTGTTTCGAAATATTTGGCGACAATGCCGTTTTGTCCATCGTATAAAAATTTCCACATAAGCGCTGATACGGCGGTAGGAATCGCCCACGGAATCAAAATCGTCGCCCGCACAAGCCCGCGGCCAAAAAAGGCCTTATTGATGAGCAACGCAATTCCGAGTCCTAACACCAGCTCAATGGCGACCGACACCACCGTAAAGAACGTCGTATTCCATAACGCTTTCCATAAGCGCATGTCGCTGAAGCTGTCCTTATAATGCTTGAGGCCGACAAAGTTCGGCTCGATCACGACCCCTTCGAGCCCTTCGGCAAGGCCGACGACTTTATCCGCCTGCTGCAGTTCGCCCGCTTTTTTCATCTCTTTGAGCGTCTCGACGACATCATGAACCGTGACGGTCAGCCGCTCGGCCGTCTGTTTGTCCAGCTCGGCGATCTTCAGCTCGTCGCTTGGCGTCTCGAAATTGTCGAGCACTTCGTTCACTTTGTCATATTGCTTCGCCACTTGATCGTTGGAACGGATCGCCGCGTCCAGTTTCGCGAGTTTTTGTTCGATTTGCGCCAACGTTTGTTTCGTTTGTCCATCCGCAGCCGCCATTTCCTGCTTAAGAGCGCTTTTGAGGAACGGATAGTTTTGTAGATATCCTTCCAGATCGAGGCTGTAACTCCAGTGAATCGACGATTTGGTCGGGTCGTTGAGCCGATAGTCGAACAAGCTGTAATAAAAGGACTGGATGACAGGCCAAATGGCAATCGCCAAAATGAGCAGCATGGCCGGCGCGACAAGCGAATAGCCTAATAGGCGCTCCATTCGCTTTTCATTCCTCATCGCTGTTCTCTCCCTTCTGCTTGGAAAAGGATATTAGCCTTCAGCACCGGGCAGACAACGGTCTGAAGGCTAATGAACCGAAAGTGGTCAAACAAAATCGCGTTCTTTGTTTGACTGATGGGGCATTGGCCGGCGTTGGCCAGATCCGGGCCGCTACCGCGCGCCGGCCAAGTCATTCGCCTTACTTATTCAAGGCTGCTTTCATTTCTTTTTCCATATTGGCCACGGCTTGTTCGACCGTCAGCTCCCCGGCCAGCGCTTTGGATACGTTAATTTGGATGATTTCCGAAATTTCCGGATAATTCGGGACGACCGGGCGCGGCACAGCGGCGTTCAACGCATTGACAAATCCTTCTTCGGCAAAGAACGGATTGGCTTTTAAGACATCCGGATCTTTAAACAATTCCGGAAGCGTTGGCGCTAAACCGCCGTAAATCGCGGAAATTTTTTGCCCCTCCGGCCCCGTCATAAATTTGACAAATTCCCATGCTTCTTTCGGATGTTTCGAATATTTGTTGATGGCTGTCATCCAGCCGCCCAGTGCGGCAGCCGAACCTTTGTCCCCGGCCGGAAGCGGAGCCACGCCGACTTTGCCGACGATTTTCGATTGTTCTTTGTCGTTCGCTAACGCGTATTGATAAGGCCAGTTGCGGATAAACGGCGATTGCCCTTCAATGAACGCGGTATGCGATTCCGGTTCGGTGAATGTGGTGATGTTGCTCGGCACAACATCGGACTTGACGATTTCCACCATTTTCTTCAGCCCTTTGATCGTTTCTGGACTGTTGATCACGACATTCCCGTTTTTATCAACGATTTGTCCGCCGTAAGAGGCGATAAATTCCACCGCGTTGCACACCAATCCTTCATATTGTTTGGCCTGCATCAAATAGCCGAATTTCGTGCCGCCCTTTCCTTTCAGTTCTTTCGCCTCTTTTAAGAGTTCATCCCATGTTTTCGGCACTTTGTCCTTTGGCACAAGGTCAGTGCGATAGAACAACATGCCGGCATCAATGAATTTCGGCATCGCCCATTGCTTGCCATTGAAGTTGCCGGCCGCAAGCGCTCCTTGGTTGTATTTGCTTAGGTCAATGCCGTCTTTCTCAATAAAGCGGTCGAGCGGCAGCGTATAACCTGCTTGAGCAAACTCAGCCGGCCAAATGACGTCGAGATCCATGACATCGATTTCCGACGACTGCGCATTTAACATCGTGACATACGTATCATGCTGCTTCCCGGTGTCAGCCGGCATTTCGCGAAATTCTACATCGATGTTCGGATGCGCTTTCTCGAACGCTTCGATGATTTTTTCGGTGGCTTTCGTGGAATCTTGGCCGCGGGCATAGACAATTTTCACGACTTTTTCTGATTGGCCGGTTTTTCCTTCTTCTTTTTTGCTGTCTTTGCCCGCATCGCTGGCGCTTTGGCCTCCGGAGCATGCCGCGAGCCCCATCGTAAGCGCTAACAAAATTGCAGATGATTTCAAAGTCCTTTTCATCGTCGTTCTCCCCCTTTAGATTTTTGATTTGTCAAACACCACATGGCATCGCGTATGGCGGTTGCTTCGACTGCCCGAATCACCCCCTGGACATGACATCCATTGACTTTTGACTTGGCATCCCCCACTGCTTGTCTATGCATCGATTGTTTGTAATCGATTACATACAAATGGATGAATAACCGTTATTTTCGCTTGTCTGTTCTTTTCTCGACAAAGCCGAAAAGCGGGCATCGCCTATACGTTCCCCTTTTCAATGAAGGCAACTTGTCTATCATCATCGCGCCCCCTATCCGCTTTGCCGGTTTCTTTTTCCAACCTTCATTATGTAATCGATTACAAAACCATCTTACATCGCGGCAAAATCTTTCGTCAAGCCCCCAAATTCTTTTGTATCTATTCAGCCCAGTACTAGCGAGATTTTCAGAATCCAGCACCAATAGGGCATTCCCAGTATCGAAAATGCCCTAGGAGGAATGGAGAATCGTTTGAAGAGGCTCTCCGCTTAGAAGTCTTTGCAACGATTCCCACACCGGCTTTCCGTGTTTTTGCAGGGTGGAAACGACGCTGCGGATGACACAGAAAGCCTCGGCATCGTCTTCCTGACGAAACGTTCCAGAGAKTTTTTGTTTGACTTKCAACAGCCGTAAATCGCGTTCGGCTTGGTTATTGTCAAACGGCACTKCTKTMTTT
>NZ_MVKA01000074.1:0-2256 GCF_002042905.1 Geobacillus sp. LEMMY01 | reverse complement strand
AATACATACTCCCCTATATTACTTTTATAGAAATTTTTACGGGGGACTCACCTCATTTTGTGGGGATTATGATATAATTATATACAACTTATCATCATAAATCACCTGATTTATGGGGATAATTGGTATCACCAAAATTGTTTTTTGGATGGTGAAAAATAAAGAAAAAAGTGTAAAGATATGACCCCAACAACAGAGACTAAAAGGTCAAATCCTCAATCATTAATTGCAACTGGAAAAATCAAGGTATTTAAAGCAGATGATGAAGGTCGGGTTCTTTTGGATGAAAATGATCCAGATGACTTGGAATGGCTTGAAGAATAAATTGCCATTTATGTTTAATTTATAAATTTTTTGCTTGATATTACATATGCTATTACTACCCTTTTCAGGTGGTGATGGCATATGAAACGAAAGGAGAATCGGCGATTGAAAGCTCCTGTTAGGAGAAGAAAAGGATTTCAACAATCCAGATCCTTTCGCTCTAGACGATTTCGACAAGTTCGATATGCACAAATGAATGCTGCTTTAAGTTCGCAAATCAATTTTGATCGACTACCTCCTGGTGATATACTCGATGTTAATTCCAACGGTGTTGTTATTGTTGATCCGAATAATCCTGTTCATCGACGGTGGTTGGAAGACTGATGGTGCCAGGAGGAATATACGATATTTATTTTCAATTTCAAGAAGGGCAGGGCGGTGCTTATCGTCCTGTTCTTATTTTGGGTTTCAGAGGCAGTCGTGTACTTGCTATTGGATTGAAGATTACAAGATCAAAGAAATCTAAACGTTTTCCTCATCGTATAGAAATTATTCATTGGAGATATGCTGGTTTACGATCACCTTCTTGTGTTCAATATGATTGGTATAATGAAATACCTACTACTACTAGATTTCGAAAATTTTATGGCATGATGCACCCATATGATTTTCAGCGTGTTCTTTCTGCATTTAGAAGTTACCACGGTATTTAATCTACATATGAAAATAAATCGAGGATAATGTCTGGGTTTATTATCTTGAACCGAGAAGACCCCCACTTCCACGCGTGAGCGTAAGTGGGGGATGAATGGTGCTCATGCTGCGGGCGCCGGCAGGCCGACGTGAAATCACTGCATGTCCGCGAATGGGTGTGTCCGCACTGCGGGGCAGTACACGACCGGGACGAGAACGCCGCCCGGAATATCTTGAATGAGGGGCTTCGTTTGCTGTCTTCGTAAGGCAGCCAAACCGTGGGACGCACGGGGATGGCTTGGTGAATCATCTGCCGTAGGGCAGGTGTTCCCAAGAATCTCCCACCTCTAAGCGTAGGTGGGGGAGCGTTCAAAAAGACTGCGGTTCATTATATGTAAAACATAAACGTAAGCGTATGGAACAGCGTTTAGATTATGTTCAGTTGGATTTAGAATTAATCTGACTTCTCTTTTTTATTTTTCTGTATCAAAACCAAGATTACTTAAAAAATTAAGATAATCTTGGATAAGTTCCTAGGATACATCTTATGCAAACCAGAAAATTAAACAGATTAACATTTGATGTATCAATACATACTCCCCTATATTACTTTTATAGAAATTTTTACGGGGGACTCACCTCATTTTGTGGGGATTATGATATAATTATATACAACTTATCATCATAAATCACCTGATTTATGGGGATAATTGGTATCACCAAAATTGTTTTTTGGATGGTGAAAAATAAAGAAAAAAGTGTAAAGATATGACCCCAACAACAGAGACTAAAAGGTCAAATCCTCAATCATTAATTGCAACTGGAAAAATCAAGGTATTTAAAGCAGATGATGAAGGTCGGGTTCTTTTGGATGAAAATGATCCAGATGACTTGGAATGGCTTGAAGAATAAATTGCCATTTATGTTTAATTTATAAATTTTTTGCTTGATATTACATATGCTATTACTACCCTTTTCAGGTGGTGATGGCATATGAAACGAAAGGAGAATCGGCGATTGAAAGCTCCTGTTAGGAGAAGAAAAGGATTTCAACAATCCAGATCCTTTCGCTCTAGACGATTTCGACAAGTTCGATATGCACAAATGAATGCTGCTTTAAGTTCGCAAATCAATTTTGATCGACTACCTCCTGGTGATATACTCGATGTTAATTCCAACGGTGTTGTTATTGTTGATCCGAATAATCCTGTTCATCGACGGTGGTTGGAAGACTGATGGTGCCAGGAGGAATATACGATATTTATTTTCAATTTCAAGAAGGGCAGGGCGGTGCTTATC